>NZ_JBZFUM010000011.1:0-65560 GCF_058314535.1 Streptococcus sp. ELY_125
TAATCTGGCTTTTCTTTGTGAAACATGGCCTTACCTCACAAACTGTTTTCTTTTAGTATACTCCTAAACAGAGCAAAAAGCTCTTAGAAATGTAATTCCAAGAGCTTTGTCTTCAGTCTGAAATCAGCCCTAGGGCTGATTTTTACAGCTAAAATCCGATGGTAACAATATAAGTGTCCCGCGGCAACGACCGCAGCGAAATTTCTGAAGATTGACTCGACGCTGTCTGAAATACAGCTGTCCACAGCCCTGACACTGATAGCAATAAGAGGGGGAAGGGTGACTTGCAGGAGCATAGCGCAAACCGCCTACCTCCCTGAGCAAACGTTTGAAATCAGCATCCCCATGCTTATAGCCCTTACCAGCAAAGTAGAGATGGTAATGACAGAGTTCATGTCGTACAATTTGACGAAAGGTTTTCCTATCCAATTTTTCGTACATTGTAGGATTAAAATCCAAATGGCCATCCTTGGGAAAGAAACGCCCACCAGTGGAACGCAACCGCTTATTCCAGGTAGCCTCATGAACAAAAGGCAAACCAAAATCTTCTAGGGATACCTGTTTGACATAATCAATCAGTTTCACGCGGAGCCACCAGAGAAAGATTTAGTTTTTCGCGATCCAAGTCGACCTTGGAGACCCAGACAGTCACAATATCACCTACAGAAACCACTTGACTAGGATGCTTAACAAAGTTCTTGGACATTTCAGAAATATGGATAAGACCATCCTCATGCACACCGACATCTACAAAAGCCCCAAAATCCACGACATTACGGACTATTCCCTCTAGCTGCTGACCAATTTCTAAATCTTTTAAATCTAAAACATCCTGCCGCAAAGTTGGTGCCTCAAAGTCATCTCGCAAATCGCGACCTAGTTTGAGCAAGTCAGCAATAATATCCTGCAGAGTTTCCTGTCCCAATCCTAAATTAGCTGCCATATCAACAATATCAACCGCTGCCAATTTTTCCTTAGCTTCATCATCCAAATCCTCGATAGCCAGACGGTTAAACAGCTCTTCAACCGCTGGATAGGACTCTGGATGGACACCCGTATTATCTAACACATTACTACCATTAGGAATACGTAAGAAACCAGCCGCCTGCTCAAAGGCTTTATCACCCAAACGGGGAACTTCTTTTATTTGTTGGCGTGAAGTCAGACGACCGTTAGCTTCGCGAAATTTAACAATATTTTCAGAAATAGCCTTATTGAGTCCCGATACATGTGATAAGAGGGATGGACTAGCTGTATTAACGTTAACACCAACTTGGTTCACCACTGTATTAACCACAAAATCAAGGTTTTCCGAAAGTTTCTTTTGACTGACATCGTGTTGATACTGGCCGACACCAATTGATTTCGGATCAATTTTTACCAGCTCTGCCAAAGGATCCTGCAAACGACGGGCAATGGAAATGGCCGATCGCTTCTCTACACTTAATTCTGGAAACTCTTGACGTGCCAATTCCGAAGCGGAATACACGGATGCTCCGCTTTCATTGACAATAACATAAGAGACATCAGAGAAGTCTTTAAGCACTTCTGCAACAAAGGCTTCACTTTCGCGACTAGCTGTACCGTTTCCAATAGCAATAATTTCTACCTGATAGGCCTGCAACAGCTCAGCTAATTCCGCTTTACTCTTTTCAATCTTAGCCTGACTAGCAGGAGCTACTGGATAAATAACATGAGTTGTCAAGAGTTTGCCAGTTTGATCAACAACAGCTAACTTTGCTCCAGTTCGAAAGGCAGGGTCAAACCCTAGTACAACTTTCCCTTTAAGAGGAGAGACTAAAAGCAGGTGGCGAAGATTATCAGAAAATAGCTGAATAGCTCCATCCTCTGCAGTTTCTGTCAACTCTGTACGAATACGGCGTTCCATAGCTGGAATAATCTTAGCCTTAGCAGCTTTACTGATTGCTTCGTCAATATAGCTGTTTCTAACCTTAAAACGCGCTTCGTAGAAACGGATAATTTTATCAATGTGGTGTTCAAATGTTACCTTGAGTGCTCCCAATTTTTCGCCACGATTAAGGGCAAGTACGCGATAACCCTGAATTTCCGAAATTTTTTCTGAAAAATCATAGTAAATCTGAAATACCTGTTTCTCATCGACGGACTCATCTTTTAGTTGGGAACACAGACGACTGTACTGCCAAATTTCATTATAAGTCCAAGAACGCAAGTGGTTGTCCTCAGAAAGAACTTCAATCAAGATATCTATCGCCCCAGCTAGAGCCTTTTCTACCGTTGGAAAGGCTTCACTAACGAAACTTTCTGCTTGCTTTTCTAAGTCAGTCTTGTCTTGTAAAATGAGGCGGGTCAAGCCTGACAAGCCTGCTTCACGAGCAATAGTCGCCTTCGTACGACGTTTCTCCTTATAAGGCAAGTAGAGCTCTTCAACTTCTACCAACTTTTCAGCAGACTCTATAGCCTGTTTGAGTTCTGGTGTCAGCTTACCTTGCTCTTCAATCTTAGCTAAGACACTCTCCTTACGTTGCGCTAAGGCACTCAGAGATTTATCCGTATCAATAATAGACTTAATCAGAACTTCATCAAGATTTCCAGTTTTCTCCTTACGATAACGCGCAATAAAGGGAATTGTATTACCTTCTTCTGTCAGTTCTAACACAGCCTGAACTTGCTTTTCTTTAATACCCAGTTCTTGAGCAATCATTGTCATATTTGAATTTTCCATAACGTTATTCATTATACCATAAACCTAGAGAGACAAGACCAGCCTATTCCCCAATTTTTTTCTCTAAAAATGTACGAATCGCTGCCTCAATAGTCTCTTGAACGCGAGGGTCGGAAACGTCATAGAAATCAACTGCCATACGATTGCGAAACCAAGTCAACTGACGTTTAGCAAAATGTCGAGTATTCTGCTTAAGCTTATCAACTGCTCCTGATAAATCCTGCTCCCCTTTAAAGTAGGGGAAAAATTCCTTATAGCCAATAGCTCTGGCTGCCTGAGCATCGGGATAATGATCGTAGAGCCACTTGGCCTCCTCAAGCAAGCCTTGATTCATCATAGCATCAACACGCTGATTAATACGCTCATACAGGCGCTGGCGTTCATCATTCAATCCAATGATATAAGCATCATAATTAGATGGACGATTTTTTAAATCACGACCAAATTTAGCTAGCTCTAGAGCTCGGATAAGCCGCCTGCGATTGGGTTCCGAAGGAATCGTGCCTAGCTTTGTCAACTCGATTCGAAGCTGATCATCACTCATCAGCTCTAAAACTTTGCGATAATCAAGAACTGCTTGCTGATCAACAGAACCACCTAGGTGGTAGCCTTCCAAAAGACTCTGCAGATATAATCCAGTCCCTCCAACAATAATTGGCAGTTTCCCACGATTAGTAATATCAGCGATCGCCTCCTTAGCCTCTGTTACAAAATCATAGGCAGAGTATGTTTCATCAGGATTTCGAACATCTACTAGATGATGAGGAATCAAGGCCTGTTCCTCTGAACTAACCTTAGCCGTTCCGATATCTAGAAAGCGATAAACCTGCTGGCTATCTCCACTAATAATCTCACCATTAAATGTTTGGGCTAAATTAAGACCCAAGGCCGTCTTTCCAACAGCTGTTGGACCTGCTACTACAATAATTTTTGTCTGCATCTTTTTCCTTGAAAATAAACGAGAATTTGCTAGTATATATTATAACATAAGAAGAAAAGGAGACTCCATTATGGCTAAGAAACATGCTTTTGCTCGTGGTCTGGCGACAGGTGTTATCGGTACAGCTGCTACCGTTGCTGGTGCTGTATTCGCTGTTAAGAAAACAATTATCGAACCAGAAGAAAAGAAAGCAGCCTTCATCGAAGAAAATCGTAAAAAAGCTGCAAGAAAACGCATCGCACGTTAAAACACAGCCCCTTAGGGATTGTGTTTTTTTATCATTCCTTTTTTCTAATAAACTTTTCACCGACCAATGCCGTTAACCAAGAGCTAGTTAATGACAATAAGACGAAAAACCTTTAGAGGGCTTCATTAACCATCTAAAGGTTTCCTATTTTATGCTTCTTGGACTTCTGCTAGACTTTCCCCGATTGCTGACAGACGCTCTGCCCATTCTTCATGGGTCAATCCATGCTCTTCGACATAGCGGTTTCTCGCATGAGCACGGCATTCTGCAGAACAGCCACGAACATACTTATGCTCGTTTTCTTCGGTCATGAAGACCTGTTCATTACAGAATGGATTAGCACAATTAACATAACGTTCACACGGTGTGCCATCAAACATATCCTTACTGATAATGGTTGGGTTGACCCGGTTGATTGGCACTGAGATGCGCTCATCAAAGACGTACATAGCCCCGTCCCACAGTTCGCCTTGCACTTCTGGGTCCTTACCGTAGGTCACAATACCACCGTGGAGTTGACCAACATCCTTGAAGCCTTCACGGACCATCCAGCCAGAGAATTTCTCACAGCGAACACCACCAGTACAGTAGACCACCACACGTTTTTCCATGAATTTTTCCTTGTTGTCACGAACCCATTGTGGCAACTCGCGGAAGTTACGAATATCTGGACGAATGGCTCCTTTGAAATGTCCAAGATCGTACTCATAATCATTACGTGTATCTAGGACCACTGTATTCTCATCAAGAAGAGCTTCCTTGAATTGTTGCGGATTGAGATACTCACCCGTTGTTTCAAGTGGGTTAATATCGCTATCAAAATCATTGTCCTCTAAACCTAGGTGGACAATTTCTTTTTTATAACGAACAAACATCTTTTTGAAGGCATCCTGGGGCTCTTGGTCAATTTTGAACCAGAGGTCTGCAAAACGCTCATCCGAGTGCACCCAGTCCATGTATTTTTGGGTCGTTTCAAAATCACCAGAAACAGTCCCGTTGATACCCTCATCCGCAATCAAAATACGCCCTTTCAAGCCAATAGATTTACAAAAATCAAGATGGATTTGAGCATATGCTTTTGCATTTTCGATGGGGACATATTTATAATAAAGTAGAACACGAATATCGTTTGACATTGTTATCCTCGTTTCTTAAATAAGATGACCTTCATTATACCATGCTGGGGTAGCATTTGACCAAACATGTGCCCAGTCGAAACTACCGAAATTATTTTACATCCCATATAAAAAATAGTATGATGGGCTGCAAAGGAGAATATCATGAAGAAAAAAATAACTTTTATTATCTCTGGGCTAACAATTATCATTCTGGCCTTAAGTATCTGGGGGATCCAAAGTCAGAAGCAAGATAGTCAGGCTGCCCATGGTCCTAAGACTAGCCAGACCAGCCGCTCATCTTCCAAAAGCAAAAATTCTAGTACATCTAAATCTTCCAACCAGACAGCACCCTCTCCAAATAAGTCAGAGAACTCAGGCAGCAACGAGAGTAAGGATAGTAAAAATACTAATAAGACGGAGCAGGGGCAGTCAGCAGAACCAGCTTTTGACTACCATGCCCTAGCAAGTGGAGACTTCTCCAGCTTAGCAGGAACTTGGTCTGATGCAAATGGACGCACTCTTATCATCGCTCCGGATGGCAGTGCCAATATTTTAGGTACTTCTGCTAGCATAACCGTCACACGCGACGGTAAAGGAGAAGCACTGATGATGGTGACTTATGAAGACGGTACCAGCCTAGGAATACTAATGTATAGCGCCGGTGAAAGGATTCCTGATCGTCATTTTCAAAGTGGCACAGACACATCTGATAACAGTCGCAATCGCTTAGTCACTGCCGCCAGCGATGTCTTAGATGAAGGGGGGAGTGATCAGTTCAAGAATCAAGTCCTCTATAAAACCTCCGCAGACTATGAAGGCTTAAATTAATGATGACCCACTAGGATCTGATAAGCTTAATCCTATGCAGGACAATGTCTACTACTGCTGTACAAATAAAACCCCTCCCTTGGATTACTTCAAGGGAGGGGTTTGCATCAGAACAACCCAGTTACTAGTTACGACTACCAAAGATACGCAAAATATTGATAAACAGATTGATGAAATCTAAATAAAGACTAAGAGCCATAGAAACTGCCCAGCCATCTGTCACCTGACCGCGGGTCTGTCCGTAAACTCGCTTAATCAACTGGTTATCATAAGCGATCAACCCTGAGAATACCACAACAGACACAAGACTAATCAGGAAGGAAAAGGGGCCTGAACCGATAAATATATTGACGACACTTGCAATGATAATACCGATCAAACCAGCTATCAGAGCCTTGGCCATACCAGATAAATCCTTTTTAGTTGTCGCCCCAATTAAAGCCATGACAAAGAACACTATGGCCGAGCTGACGAAGGCAGCTAGGACTGTAGATTGGGTATACATAGCCACCAAAAAACTCATAGTAAAGCCGTTTAAAGCCGAGTAAATCAAAAAGAGCGGCAGAGCTAGTGGACTATTGCGACGAGCCGCCCCTGAAGCAAAGACAACTAGGAGCAATTCCACGATAAGGCCCCCCCAGTAAACGTAGGGAGCGTTGTAAAGAATAGCAGCCATATTCTCAGGGAAAACATAGAGCATAAGTGCTGCAACAATAGCAGACAGGCCGATACCAAAACCAACTAAACCGTAAATTTTAGCAAAAAATCGACTTAAACCAGCGTCGGCCTGAGTAATAATTGTTTGTGAGTCCATAATAGATAATCTCCTTCATTCTAATTAATGGTTGTGTGAACCTAATTGCTTACGATTAAAAATCTTACGATTTTTAAAGCGCTGACGCATAGGATAAGCACCTTCCTTGATAGCCCAGTACTTATCAACAAAAGTGACAATATAAGATTCTTTATAGCGAGGCGGGGCAATCGTTGCCCCCCACATGTGTTTGAGAATAATGTCCCTCTCTTTCTTATTAAGTCTTGTTAACTTATTAGCATTGCGTACAGCAATTCGTGGATGAACCCAAGCATGGCTCTTATTGAACTTGGTTTCACGCCAATCATAGTAAAAGAAATCATGCAAGAGTCCACCTCTAGCTGTTGCCTTCGCATCCCACCCCAGCTTCTTCGCTAAGCGGTAACTGGAATAAGCCACATTGATAGAATGTTTCATTCGTGTCGAATAGTGGTGATGGGTAATCTTATCTAGCCTTTGAAACCTAGGGTGTTCAATTAAATGGCCAACAATTGCCATAAATTCTTTATCTTTTTCGTAACGTTTCATAAACTGCTTACTCCTTTGCTAACTGACTAGCAGGAAATTCCTAAATAAACTGAAACATTATAATCCCTGCAGCAACAGCAACATTGAGACTCTCAGCTCCACCTGGCATAGTGATATGAGCCAAGATATCAGCTTCCTCAGCTACCGGCTCCGAAATCCCTTGGCCTTCATTCCCCATAACAATGGCAAAATGCTCACCAGCCTTCACAGCCTGATAGTCCAAAGAATTACTGGCCAAAGTTGTCGCAATGATCTTAACACCAGCTGCTTTACAAGCTGCTACAAAATCTAAAACCCTTCCTTTATAAATAGGAAGATGAAAATGACTCCCTTGCATGGAACGCAGGGTCTTTTGATTATAAATATCAGCGGACTTATCAGAAATAAAGACAGCCTCAAAACCTGCTGCATCAGCTGTACGAATCATCGTTCCTAAATTACCAGGATCTTGGATATCTTCTAAAATCAGATAGGGTCCTTTGAGCTTTAACGGAAGAGTTTGAGAAGCCATACGAACCTCAGCAACAATTCCTTGCGGTGTCGGACTTTCAGATAATTCTCTAAGCACCTCTGGCGTCACAAGAGTCACACCTTCATGATTAGCAACCTTATAAGCCTGCTCCTCTACAACAAAAATATGCTCAAAAACGGCTCCGCTACGCTTGGCTTCTTCAAAGAGATGCCAACCTTCTATCAGATAAGACTGCTTGCGATATTTTTTTTGGAGCAGTTTCTTTGTCTTTTTGATGAGATTATTGGCTTTTGAGGTTATAATAATCATATAATTATTATAGCATATCTTGAGAAAGTCAAGCTCGGTCAAAAGGAGGAATTTTTATGAAGAAAGTCAGAATGATTGCCTCGGGGCGCGTACAAGGAGTTGGTTTCCGCTACTCTACCTTTAATCTTGCTAAGGAAATTGGTGATATTTATGGACGTGTCTGGAATAAGGATGACGGAACCGTTGAAATCTTAGCTCAGTCCAATGATAATGCTAAATTGGCCAAATTTATCCAAGAAATTAGAAAAGGCCCTTCACCGTGGTCTAACGTGACCTATTTAGATGTTAGCATGGCTAATTTTGAAGATTTTACAGATTTTCGTATGGCTAATTAAAAATCCTTCTCTAGAAGTATTGTGAATTTACCTAAAAAAAAGTAAAATAGAACAGTATTACTAAAATCAGAGGAATTTATTGTGAAAAAAACTATAAAACGTCTACTGTTGGCAGGGATAAGTTTGTCTACACTCCTTCTCCTGTCGGGTTGTGTTCGTGTCTCAAATGGCAAACCGACCGGAACTATTTGGAATACTATCGGTCGACCGATGGGACACCTTATCACTTATTTCGCCGACGATCTCGGTCTCGGTTTTGGACTGGGAATCATTCTTGTCACTGTCTTAGTTCGCCTCCTAATTCTACCGCTTGGCTTGCACCAATCGCGCAGTGCTGCTTACCAGACTGCTAAACGTGAGCATTTGGCACCAATCTTTGAACCTATCAATAAACGATTGAAGGAAGCGACAACCCAAGAGGAAAAAATGGCTGCTCAAACTGAGCTTCTAGCTGCTAACCGCGAAAACGGCGTCAGCATGCTGGGGGGGATCGGATGTCTGCCGCTCCTAATTCAGCTGCCTTTTTTCTCTGCCATGTACTTTGCAGCCCGCTATACACCAGGTGTTCTTGATTCAGATTTCCTTTGGTTCAACCTTGGCCATCGAGATATTCCCCTGATGATTATTATTGCTGGTCTCTATCTTATCCAATCGTGGATGGCTGTCCAGCAGATGCCAGAAGAGCAGCGCCAACAAGCTGGAATGACCATGTATATGACACCGCTGATGATGGTTTTCTTTGGTCTAGCTCAGCCATCGGCTGTCGTTCTCTATTGGTTTGTCGGCGGGATCTTCTCCATTTTACAGCAGCTGATTACCAACTACCTCATCAAACCAAAGTTGAAGAAACAAGTCGAAGAAGAATTCAAGAAGAACCCACCGAAAGCTCCTAAAAGTGCCGCCCCTGTTCGTAAGGATGTTACACCTAAGCAAGCTGAACAATCTCAGCAAGCTCTGACGACTAAAAATCGCAAACGTAACGCTGGTAAGCAAAAACATAAAAAATAGTCTTCCCATTCCATAAAAGAGCTCCCTATGTCGTAGGTGTGATTATTCTTACGACATAGGGAGTTTTATATTATTTCCAACAAAAACACTCTTGTTACCAGTGTACTAAATCAACAGATATGTTTTTCTTGTATTTCAGATTAGAAAATAGGATTAATTGTTTTTATATTACTAGCTATGATTGATTAAATTAAATAATTTAAACCACCAGTGACGGCTCCTCCTACACCTCCGATGAGAGCTCCCTCAGAAGCTGCATTAAAGAAATCAGCAAAGCTACCACCTTCTACGGCATAAGCTTTTAGGCATCCCACTAAAAGCTAGATCTGAAGATAATGATACTTCTTAAGAGCAAAAAAGCCTGAGATTCAAAAACTCTCAGACTCAACCAAGGGCGGAAAAATTATATCAGCGAAAATCCACCCGTTTTCTATTATGTTTTTTAATCCGTTGTTTTATTAACACTAATAATCTCAACATCATAGCTGCCAGCTGGCGATTCAATGGTGGTCGTGTCACCCACTTTTTTACCAATAAGAGCTTGGGCAATTGGACTTTCATTAGAAATCTTACCGGCAAAGACATCAGCTCCAGCAGCCCCAACAATAGAATAAGTATCTGTATCCTTGGTGCCAACTTCTTGTACTACGACGGTCTTACCAATAGCGACTTCGTCAGAAGCGACGGCATCACTGTCAATAATTTCAGCATAGCGAATCTTAGTTTCTAAAATTTGGATCTGCCCTTCAACAAAAGCTTGTTCGTCCTTAGCAGCATCATATTCTGAATTCTCAGAGAGGTCTCCGTAAGAACGAGCAATTTTGATACGTTCCACAACTTCTGGACGGCGAACAAGTTTCAAATCTTCTAATTCCTGTTCAAGTTTTTCTTTCTCATCAAGAGTCATTGGATAAGTTTTTTCTGCCATTTTTATTCTCTTTTCTATTTTAATGTAATATTCTATAAAGGAGGCTGGGACTATTCCCGCCTGCTTCTTCAAATAAGTCTAACACAGAAACAGAAGTCTGGAAACAACCATCACAGACTCCTGAATCTCATTTCTCAATTACTTTTCTTTACTGGAACTCGAATCACTATTGTCTGAAACTTTTTTATTAACGTAAGTCTCGACATTTTTTTGGTGATCTTCGTAGGTCTCAGAATAGTAAACATTACCAGTATCAACGTCAGCAACAAAGTAAAGGTATTTGGTATCTGCTGGGTGAACAGTAGCGTCAATTGCCGATAAGCTAGGACTGTCAACTGGCCCAGGCATTATGCCTTTGTGCTTGTAATCGTTGTAAGGAGAATCAATTTCGGTATCAATATTAGCATCCTCTTTGAGAGATGTTTTATCGCCTAATTTCCCAAGAGCATAAAGCACAGCAATATTGGATTGCAGCTCCATATCAGCATCTAAGCGATTGTAAAAGACACTAGCGATATTGCGGCGATCATCATCTGTCTGCCCTTCTTTTTCAACCAGAGAAGCAAGAGCTAACGTCTCATTAACATTATAGTTAGACTGGTCAATCGCATCATAATAATCAGCCAGATAAGTATCCATAGTGCCTAACATCTGATCAATCAAATCTTCCAAGCTAACATCCTTTGTATAATCATAGGTCGCTGGGAAGAGATAACCTTCCAATTGATACTTAGCCTTATCGGAATCCGGTATATCTGCTAGGAGTTTGGGATACTTCTCCTTCATTTTATTGACGAAATCTTTATCTTTCATCAACTTGAGAAAATTTTTAGAATTGTAGGGTGTTTTATCAGTTTTTGCTTTAGTATTAGCATTACTTTCGATAGCTTTGGCTATCTGCTCAACAGTATACCCTTCTGGGATAACAATTTTACCTGCGTTAGGATCTGTAGGCTGAGCCGTACCGCCAGCTTGCAGCTGTTTGATTATCTCATCAACACTCATACTAGCCTTGAGATTGTAATAACCATTTTTGAGATTGCTATAATTTTTAAACTTAGTATAGTAGTTAAAAACATTAGCATCCTTAATCAAACCTTTTCTCTCTAAGATTTGACCAATTTGCTTGCTGCTGGATCCTTTAGGTATTTCAACCGTCACATACTTCGTTGCCTTGCTATTGACAGGTGACAAGCTGGATTTAACATAGTAGGTCCCATAAGCCCCACCAGCAATTATCATCAACAAAATAAGACTGATAATCCAAGTACTGATACGGCGAGCTAAACGTTTTTTCTTTTTATTACGTTTGACATTTTTACGCGAAGCTTTAGATTCTTGCTCAAGTTCTTCATCGTCAGCTTCCTCATCGGGACCGCTGTCATCAGTTTCCTCAGACCAAACAGGCTCTGACTCGTAGTCAGAATAACTGCTAGATTCCGAAGTGCTATCAGTTTCTTGATGTTCAGACTCGACCCAGGACTCTTTATCGCTGCTGTCTGCGCTTCTCTCCTCATCTTCTGAATTTACTAAACCTATAGTGGAACTAACTGAGTTGATATCCTTGATAGGAATTGGAATAGTAAAGCCTGACAAATCGACATCAGCAATCTCAGGAGCTTCAGATGGCATGGTGGGAAGACTGCTGACAAAACCACTGCCCTCCTCAAGATCCTCGTCATCCTCGGGCACACTTTCTCCTAACAAATTCAATTCTTTTAGATGTTCCTGCTCTTGAATTTTTTTTAATGCTTCGGCTTCTGCCAAGGCTCGCTTTTGCTCTTCCTCTGCCGATTTAGCTGCTAGCTCCTCTTGTTCTTTCAGCTTGGCTGCAGCCTCCTGCCAATTAAAATTAGGATCAATCTCACGATTACTGTCGGCATCTAGACTATCGACAATTGATTGGACCGTTCCGTCATCTTGGATACCCCTTGAACGCTTGGCTTCTTCTAATTCGCTCAAAATCTGGCCTTTGAAATCATTGCCAATAGATTTTGACTTATCATCCTTAAAATCGGTCAAAGCTTGTCCTCCTCATTATTATCAGACGCCATTATATCTAAAATTACGGTTAAATGCAACTTTTCACGGTTTCTCTGTCCTATTTGCCTCAAGTTAACAGCTATTCCTTATTGATTTCCCAAACCATATTATACCAGATACTACCACCGTGCTTGGAAGATGATTCACCTTCATCAGCAAAACCGTTCATCTCATAATAAGTAATGAGCTCTCCATGGCAAGTCAAACTGATTCCTTGACGTTCTTGAGCCACAGCCAAATCCTTAAGCGCTGCAAGAAGAGCGGTTCCAATTCCTTGCCCCTGATAGAAGGGAGCAACCGATAAAGACTGAACCAAAATAAACCCGCCAACTGCTGGATTAGCCTCCACTGTATTAAATAATTCATCAGTCAAATAACGGTTCTGCATCACTGGGCCTACAATATAACCAGCTACACGCCCATCTATTTCAGCAATTAAAAAAGTATCAGGAATTTTTCCCAGCCGCTCCTTTATAGCAGTTGGGCTCGCTGCTTCTGCGGCGGAAAAGTTACTCTCCTCAATATCGATAATTTCACCGTAATCCTCTAGCCTTACCTGTCTAATTATCATCTTTTTCCTCCGTTTAAGTTAGTTTATACTCAAAGAAAATCCATCAGAACTAGGCAAGACAGCAAAGTTAAGCGGCTAAGATGCTCAGCAAAGAGCTTTAGGCGACAAAGTGCTTCAGTAACTAACAGCAGTCGCTACCAAAGTCTGCCTAGTCACCACTAGGCTTGCCCGCGAGCTAATCAAATTCAACTCTCTAGCGTACCCGACCGCCTGTAGATATTCTGAAGTGAGAAACAAGCAGAATTCGAGGGGACAAAGTTGGCTCACTTTCCCCAAAAGGAAAAGGTGAGAGCTGGAAACGTCAAACATTTCCAATTCTCACCCTCTTATCACGCTATTGCGTATTGGAAGCCAGATTGGCAATCAATTCTTCAAAGGAGCGTTCGTAAAGCTGAATATCACCAGCTCCCATAAAGACATAAACAGCATTATCATGATCAAGCAGCGGTGATACATTATCCACTGTCACAACTTTTGCAGGCTTTTGTAGCTTATCTGCTAAATCTTCAACCTTGACCTGACCTCTATCACGCTCGCGGGCTGAGCCGTAGATTTGAGCCAAGTAAACACTATCTGCCTCATTCAGCGCTTCTGCAAATTCATCCAAAAGAGCAATCGTCCGTGTAAACGTATGGGGTTGAAAAATCGCCACAATCTCCCGCGATGGGTATTTCTGTCGGGCTGCATCCAGAGTGGCAATAATTTCTGTCGGATGGTGAGCAAAGTCATCAATAATGATAGTATCGTTGACAAGTTTTTCCGTAAACCGACGCTTAACACCTGCAAAGGTCTTAAGGTTCTGAGCGACCAAATCCATATTAAAACCAGCAACATAGAGATTAGCAATAACAGCTGTCGCATTCAAAATATTATGTCGGCCATAAGCTGGTACATGAAAAGTTCCTAGATCCTGTCCCTTATGCTTAACCTTAAAGTCAGAACCGTTAGTTGTACGGACAATATTATAAGCTATAAAATCATCAGATTCCTCAAATCCATAATAATAAATCGGAGCCTGAGCCGTAATCTTGCGCAGATAAGGATCTTCACCATAGACAAATAGCCCCTTTTGTACCTGCTTGGCATAGTCATTAAAGGCATTGAAGACATCATCAATAGAAGTGAAGTAATCAGGATGATCGAAATCAATATTCGTAATAATGGAATAGACAGGGTGGTAGGGCATGAAATGGCGCTCATACTCATCAGATTCAAAAACAAAGTATTGACTGTTAGCTGAACCGCGACCGGTCCCGTCACCAATTAAGAAAGAGGTATCCGTAATATTGCGTAACACATGTGCTAAAAGCCCCGTCGTTGAAGTTTTGCCATGAGCCCCAGCTACACCCAAGCTAGTAAACTGTTCCATGAAATCACCTAAGAATTCATGGTAGCGCTTGAAGGTAAAACCGTGCTGCACAGCATAAGCTACCTCAATGTTATTATCTTGGCGAAAAGCATTGCCGGCAATCAGTTCAACATCAGCCGTAATATTGCTTTCATCAAAGGGAAGAATCGTAATCCCAGCTTGTTCAAGTCCACGTTGGGTAAAATAATATTTTTCAACGTCAGACCCTTGAACCTTGTACCCCATTTGGTGCAACATCAGAGCCAGGGCACTCATCCCTGAGCCTTTGATTCCGATAAAATGATAGGTTTTAGACATGTGTTTCCATTTCTCCTATTCGCCATCCAACATTAGATTTAACTCTTTGGCAATCTGATGCGTACGACGCTGTCTGGTTTCTTCTTGATTGTAAATTTGGCTCCGCTTGAGGAAGTCGTAATTGTTTTTCTTGGCCTGCCTATTTGAAGGATTTTTAGGTTTCTGGTAGGTCTTAGGCAACTCAGCTAAAATATAGTGATCCTGATGTAGATTATGGCTGAACCGCGCTAGCTCATTGACCGGCGATTCTTTACTAGTATCTGCCATCTTACCATTAAAGAAAATAGTAGGTTTAGAGGCTGGTGCTTTATCAGTAAACTCGCGACGCTGGAAATTGGGTTTGGCAGGGATTTTAGACTCCTGAGCAATATAGGTCTGGCGCTTACGCTTCAAATCCTGTCTAGCTTCTTCACGCGCCAGCTCAGCATAAGACTTGGCCTTTTCCCTTTCAGAAACGCGCCCTTGAGCATAGGCTCGACCTGCCGAACTGGCAGACTGTTCCCCTATCACATAATTATCGCTGTAAGACTTATCATGATAGTCTCCGTGAATATTATTAATTAAATCTTCATTATCATAGAGCTGCATCTGAGGAGCTGTCGCAATAACCAACTCATCATCCGCTACTAATGGAAACTGATCCTTTTTTCTAACCATAGATCTCTCTCCTTTTTAAGATACTCAGGGCCATGCTATAACTCTCTGAACTATAGCAACCGGCGGTTAAACCTTGCACAGCAAGTACCAGTGAAATCCGATTGAAAAATAGAAAACTTGACAAAGATGTTAACCTATAAAAAACGGTTATACTCCAGAATAGTCAAAGCTTAAACAACTTCGCTGCTTTTTCTATACAAATCGCATTTTCGACCCTTAAGTAGGGCTCTAACATTACTATTATACCCTAAATGATGGACTTGTCAAAAAGATATCAGCTTTTTACGCCCAAAATTTCTTTGATATCTTCGATTGTCATATTGGCACGACTCTCATTACCGTCAAGGACCGTAGTAACCAAGTTCTTCTTAGAATCCTGCATTTCTAAGATTTTCTCTTCAATAGTTCCCCTCGTAATCAGTCGATAGACTTCAACATTCTGCTGCTGACCGATGCGGTGGGCACGGCTGATAGCCTGCATTTCCACTGCCGGATTCCACCAGAGATCAATTAAAATAACTGTATCAGCCCCCGTTAGGTTAAGACCAACCCCACCAGCTTTGAGAGAAACGAGAAAAATATCCCTGCTGCCATTATTGAAGGCCTTGGTCATTTCCTGCCGCTGCTCAGCCGGTGTAGAGCCGGTTATTTTATAGGTGGTTAAACCGAGTTCATGAGCTTCCTGCTCTGCTATCTCTAACATATCTCTGAACTGCGAGAAAACTAGGGTGCGATGTCCACTATCTTGAATCTGGCTGAGAAGTTGACGCAGACTGTCAATCTTGCCGCTTTCCCCATCGTAATTCATAAAGAGAGCCGGTGTATCACAGATTTGGCGCAATCGTGTAATCCCTGCTAGAATTTGGATCTTCTGACGATTAAGTTCAGCATCGGAAGCCTGACTAACACTATCTTGCATCTGCCTCAACTGGGCCAGATAGATAGCTTTTTGCTTATCATCTAATTCATTATAATAGGTCGTTTCAGTCAGTTCAGGTAATTCTGGCAGAACCTCTTCTTTTTTGCGCCTCATGATAAATGGTTTGATATAACGAGCTACTTCCGCAGCTTCTAGTTTAAGAAAGGCTTTTTTTGGTGGCAGAAGCCCTGGTAGCACAATTTGAAAGATTGACCAAATTTCCAGAAGCTTATTCTCAATCGGCGTACCAGAGAGTGCAAAACAATGATCAACCTCAAAGGCTCTCAATGATTGAGCTATCTTGGTTTGAGTATTTTTCATTACCTGAGCTTCATCCAAAATTAAATAGTCATAGTGCTGCGTCTGATATTGATCAAAATCCTGACGAAAAGAGGCATAACTGGTAATCATAATCTGGTGCCCCGACTCAATGATAGACAACCTTTCTTGTTTTAAACCGTAAGAAACAGCTACATCAAGTTCGGGAGCAAATTTAGTGAATTCATCCTTCCAATTATAGATTAAGCTGGAAGGTGATAAAATAAGGACTCGAGAACTTTCCTGCAATCTGGAAGTTAAAAAAGCAATTGTCTGCAGGGTCTTACCCAATCCCATATCATCAGCTAAAATACCGCCAAATCCATAATAATCCAGCATAGACAGCCACTTAACACCCGTCAGCTGATAATCCCGCAACTGGGCCTGAACAGATATCTGAGTAGTTTTAAATTCCTGAGGGTGAGTCAAATCATAGGCTAATTGCTGGAAATCAGCTGAAAAATCTACCCGTTTGGAATCCTGATAGAGCTGGGAAATTTGAAAAGCAGCCAAATTACTCAGTTTGAGATGGCCATCCTGCTGCGGTTGAGCCTGCAGAGATTTTAGAGTACGACTAATCTTCTGGGTTTCCTCATCAAAGACAACTAACCGCCCCTGATCATTGACATAATAAGGTTCATTTTTAAATAAAGCTTGAAGGGCTTGATTAATATCTCCCTCGTAGATAGAAGAAAAGTCAAAAGATACATCAAGCAATCCCTGCTGGGCTGATATTTTGACCTGTGGGCTTTCATAATAGCGAAGGGCATCTAAAGTCTCACTTAAGTGAACCTGACCCAAGTTCTGCAAACGAGGGATCGTACGAGTAAAGAAATTATAAAGCTCCTCACCGTAAAGTGGCAGATGACGGGCAGTGAACTGCCCCATAAAGCCCTCTGCTGCCAACACCCGATTGATCTGTTCTTCGCGCTTAAAGTTACTGCTAAAGGGTAATTCATTTAAACCGTCCCGGCTTCTTACCTTAACGCCATCGTAATCATACGTTACTTTGAGCAAAATCTCTTGGTTGTCAGCCAAATCCAAGTCAAAACTAGGCTTAAAATCCCTGATAGCAAAAGATCTAGGCGCATCAATACGACCTATCTCTGCAAAATCCAAAAGACTGGCAGCCAATTTCCCCTGGTCGTCCAAATCAAAGTGGACATGCTTACTCAAGTCTTCTTCAATAGCTAATCCCTTGATAGCCTTGACTAGCTTACGCTGCTTTGCAGTAAGGTGATAAAAGGTCTGACGGTAGAGGACATAAGCGTGATCAAAGAAAGATTGACTGGTTTTTTCTGAAATAATCAGCTCCAAAGATAACTGATGGACAAGAACTTTGAAGGTATATAAGCTGTCTTCCCCTGTCAACTCCTTAAAATAAATTTCTCGGTAATCATGATGATTGAGACTGATCTGAAAATCGTAGAGATCCTGCATCAGCTGGATCCCCTCTTCAAAAAAGCCATGCGGTAAGCTCAAATGCCGGGCACGGTTAGGCAAAAGATAATCTAGGTGATTGGGATCATCATCAGGAATCAGACGCCAGAGGAAGTCAATAAACTCCCGACTAGCTTCATCAAATTGAATATAAGAAATCGGCTCAAAATAATTCTTACCAATTTGATAAGAATCCTCACGCCTTAGAACCTTTAAAAAGGTGCTAATATCCCGAATAATATAGCGACGATCGTCTGGCAGGCGATTAATATAAAGCGTCCACCAGATAGCTGAGGAATAAGAATCTTGCTCTCCGGTAACCGACAAGCGATATTTGAGACTATCATCCTCATTAACGGCTAAGCCATCTAAAAAAATGCTGCCGAAAGAAAAAAGCTTCTCTTGATGCTGTTGGTAAACGTCATCATTAACCAACTGTTCAACCAATTCTTTACCAATCTCATCATTTTTTAAATAATATTCAATAGCAGCTAGATGGGGGCAGTAATTCTTTTGCGCAAACATCAAACACTCGCAGCTTACTTTATCGTCATCAAAGGAAAAAGAAAGGGCCACTCCATCTACTTCTGCTTTAATAATCTTATCAACCGTGGATAATATTTTGATTTTGCCTGCTTCAGATAGGACGATTCCTTCATTGCGGATACGTCCCGGAATCAATCTTGCCATACCAAACATTAGTCCAATCTAATTTTACTTATCTTGTCATTATAGCAGATTATATAAACTATTTCACAAAAATAGTGCCATAAAGTTCTTTTATGTTATACTGGTAACACATAAAACCTAGGCTGCAAACCAGCAAGCAAGTCAGCATTTGAACTCTATAGTTAAGTCCTAAGGGCTATTCCCAACTTTCTTTGAATCGCCTACAGCTTAGTATTTTGAGATAAGGAGAATCTCTGTTATGTCACCGACTATTCGTCTTGCTACGCAAGAAGATTTACCCTATTTGTTAGAAATTTATAAACCCTATGTTGAAGAGACAGCTATCAGCTTTGAATACAATTGCCCTTCCCTTGAAGACTTCACTCAGCGTTGGCAAAGTATTAGCCAAATCTATCCCTACTTCGTTGCTGAAGACAAGAAGCAGATCCTAGGCTATGCTTACGCCTCAGCTTTCCATCCCAGAGAAGCTTACCAGTGGTTGGCTGAGGTCACTATCTATCTGGCTCCCAACGCTAAGGGAATGGGGTTAGGACGCCTCTTTTATGAGCAATTAGAATCCTGCTTGAAGGCCCAAGGAATTCTGACAGCTTTGGCTTGTATTGCAACAACAGCCAAAGCAGATAGCCGCCTGACGAACAATAGTCAGGAATTCCATCAGCATCTAGGATATAAGGTTGTAGGACACTTCAAACAAGCCGGCTATAAATTTGGTCGTTGGTATGATATGAAATGGCTGGAAAAATCTCTTGCTACCAACCCCAGCCTACCCCAGCCTATTATCCCCTTTTCAGAAACTTCTCTCTATCAAGAGTATAAAAGCTAGAATAAAATAGAGAATGAGATGAACTCACGTTCATAGAATTGGATATTCTCCAACAGTTCCCCAAACTGTTGGAGCTATCACTTGCGCGGTCATTAAACAGTCCAGTGGGCTGTTTAATGACCGCGCCCCAAGATAAGGACCGCCAACCAGCAGTGGTTCATTGGTGCTAAAGCACCTAATGAACTGTGCAGGGGAAAGACTAAGTTGGCAGAGCCAACCAGTTTTTCTCCCAACCACTGCGCCTAGTAAATAAAATTGACCAAATAAATAAGGCTGAGAACTTTTGTCTCAACCTCTTTTTGCTATAAATAGCCATTAAAGTTGCTAAACAAAGAGACAAACTAGGCTTTCTTCTACAGATATTACCTGCTTTAATTGAACAAGACACCCACTGCTTAGTCTCATGTATAAATCCAAACGGGTATATCGCTACTTTATCTAAACCTACTTGCGCTTTCTAGCAATTAAATGAATTGGTGTTCCTTCAAAAATGAAGGCTTCGCGAATTTGATTTTCCAAAAAGCGCAGATAAGAGAAGTGCATCAACTCTTCTTCGTTAACAAAGATAACAAAAGTCGGCGGTTTGACCGAAACTTGGGTCGCATAGAAGATTTTTAAGCGTTTCCCCTTATCAGTCGGTGTTGGGTTAATAGCGACCGCATCCATAATGACATCATTAAGCACAGCAGATGGAATCCGTCTATTCTGGCTCTGACTAATGCGTTTAATCAGCTCAGGTAGCTTATGCAACCGCTGCTTAGTCTCCGCAGATACAAAGACTATTGGAGCATAAGCCAAAAATTGGAAGTTCTTTCTGATATCCATTTCCCACTGACTTACGGTGTGATTATCTTTCTCAATGGCATCCCATTTATTGACCACAATAATAATCCCTTTGCCAGCCTCGTGAGCAAAACCAGCAATTCGCTTGTCGTACTCTCGAATACCTTCTTCGGCGTTGATAACAACCAGTACAACATCTGAGCGGTCAATAGCCCGCATCGAGCGCATTACTGAGTACTTCTCAGTGTTTTCGTAGACTTTGCCAGATTTACGCATACCAGCAGTGTCGATCATAGTATACTCTTGACCTTCACTGTCTTTAAAGTTAGTATCTATGGCATCACGGGTCGTTCCAGCAAGGGGGCTAGCAATCACGCGCTCCTCACCCAATATGGCATTGATGAGGCTGGATTTGCCAACATTAGGACGTCCAATTAAACTGAACCTGATAATGTTAGGATCATCATCTTCTTTCTCAGCGGGAAGTTTTTCTACAATAGCATCTAAAATATCCCCCGTGCCGATGCCGTGAACTGAAGAAAGAGGATAGGGATCTCCCAACCCTAAGGTATAAAAATCATAAATATCGTTGCGCATTTCTGGGTTGTCTACCTTATTGACAGCCAGAATAACAGGCTTATGTGTCCGATAGAGAATCTTAGCAACATATTCATCAGCGTCTGTCACGCCTTCCTTGCCTGAGACAACAAAGACAATAACATCACTTTCCGTCATGGCAATATCAGCCTGATGTTTAATCTGCTCCATAAAGGGGGCATCAACATCATCAATCCCCCCCGTGTCAATAATGCTGAACTGACGATTCAGCCACTCAGCCTTAGTATAAATCCGATCCCGAGTAACCCCTTCAACATCCTCAACAATTGAAATGCGCTCACCCGCAATCCGATTAAAAAGAGTTGATTTCCCGACATTGGGACGTCCTACAATAGCCACAGTTGGTAAGGCCATTCCTTAAGTTCCTTTCTATACTCACTGCTTTCCCTGCAGCTCTATCTGCGATTTTCCCCTAGGAGATGAACAGCCTTAGCCAGATAGCGTACACGCTCCAGTACACGCTTAGCCTGCCAAGTTTCATCAGCTCCCTTGATATTACCAAACTTAGCCTCTAAATTAGCTAAGCTGTAATTAGAGGTGAAAAAGGTTGGTAGTTCTTCCAGCATACGGTGCTGTAAAATAACCTGCAAGATCTCATCGCGTACCCAAGATGTTGTCTGCTCTGCTCCAATATCATCTAGAATCAAAACGGGAACCGATTTAACGGCATCGATCTCTTCCTTGACATTGCCACTATTAATAGCATTTTTTATATCAATAACAAAGCTAGGGTAATGAAGCATCGTTGTCTCAACAGACTTTTTTTCAGACAATTCATGCGCCATGGCCGCCAGCATAAAGGACTTACCGATTCCCATATCCCCGTACAGATAGAGGCCTTTTTGACCAGGAGCCGGATAACTGTCTACAAAGCTAACCAAATATTTAAAGACATCCGCACGAGAGCCAGTAAGATCGACATCCTCAAAAGTAATATGTTTATAAGATCTTGGTAAACTAACTACATGAATACGATCAGCAATGGCCTTTTGCGCCTGCGCTTGCTTGAGGGCCTGTGTTTCTTTATAAGAGACATCTGCGTAACCCTCATTCATCACAAGAATAGGCTCATACCCCTTAGCCCTATACCTATCATCGGCTGTCTGATACTTGCGACGTTCACCTAAAAACTGATTAAATTTGGGCAGGCTCCGTTTGATCTCATCAGATGTCAACTGATGTTCTTGAATAAAATCTGCGATTGCTTGATCAGCCATAATCTGGTTAGTCAGAGCTTCTAGATCAACACGCTCATGAGCAGTCTTTTTTGCCAAGGTCTCCCCTATACTTTCCATCTACTCACCACCCTTTCCAAGTTTCGCTAACATTTGACGTTTCATCTCATCAAGCTTCTGCTGTTCCTCAGGTGTCGTCTGCTCTTTGTAATTTGGATTACTCCAGTCGGGCACACTGGAAACAGTTTGCTTGGATTTTTGATTTCTTGTTCGACCGTGCTGACGCAGGGCTTCAAAAGCAGCTTCAGCTGTCGTAGCCTTTTGTGATGACACGACATTTGCCAGACTCATCATAGCATTTCTAGCCAAAGTAGCAGAACTGTGTCGTTTAAAATAATAGACTATCATGACATTAATAACTTCATCAAGAAAGTCCATCTCAACCAAGTCTGACAAAATCTTCTTTTCCTTATCAGTCGTTGTTACAGCACCCAAGCCAACTTTAATCTTGGCTAAAAAATTCTCAGGTACTGAGGATTTAGCCTCTCTGATGATAATTTCCTCTTCGCGGCTGAGTTCAGTGGCTTTGTTGGACTTAGGCTGATGGAGTTTGGCTGCGATGCGCTTAGGTAAAATCTTATGGTGACTGGCAGTCTCCTTCGCCAACTGATAAACATCAAACCAAGTAAGGCTGAATTTTTCAGCAAGATTATTCAGTGCGATAACATCCTCTTTTTCCTTACTAAAATGCAGACCATCAATAGTCATTCTTTGTTTAAAACTATCCAAGTCAAAATAGGTTTTGGATCTCATAGGCTGCACATCAATCTCACCCGTATCTGAAAAAACCTCTGAAAATTTTTTGGAAAGGTTGCGTACCCGATCTAGATCGGATTTTTCCAAATCTGCCACAGCAACATCACCAATATGTCTCTCCAGCAAACGCCTATAAACAGCATGAGAGAGGAAATGTTCTGGTGTCAAAGGCTCCCTAAGTTCGATAATATATTTATCCAAATCCTGATAAAATGCCACCAGATCCATCCCAGTCAGAACAGCAAGAGAATTTTCAAAACGCGGCAGATCAAAGAGTGTGTGATTTAAAATTTCAGCAATCTTATGCAACTGTTGACCGTTATCATAAAAGCTAGTCAGATACTGATAAACCACCACAGCATCACTGCCTATAATCGGTAAATAGAGCCGAATCAGATTAGTCATATCTCTGCTGACCTGATTATTTTTCACAAAAGAAAAATTATCAATCGGTTTCATCTTGTTCCTTATTTTTCTTGTTTTTACTATGGACACGATTGGTTATCTGCTGCAAGAGATCCTCAATTTCATCCACATCCTTAAAACTGCGGTAGACACTGGCAAAGCGGACGTAGGTGATCTCATCTAAGTCCGCTAGTTCATCCATTACGAGATTGCCGATGACTTCGCTGGTAACTTCACTGTCGTATTCTCCACGAATCTTTTGTTCAATACGGCTGATTACACTTTCAATATCACTACTGGAGACAGGCCTCTTTTGAGCACTCTGGATAATGCCATTGAGAATTTTATCTCGAGAGAACTGCTCCCGCGTACCATCCTTCTTAACAACCAAGAGGGGGACTTCTTCGATGCGCTCAAAGGTTGTAAAACGCGCGCCACAGTTATCACATTCACGGCGGCGACGAATGGTATTGCCATCTTCAGCCTGACGGCTGTCAATAACGCTGGATTTATTACGATTACATCTTGGACAACGCATGCAAACACCCCAATTCTATCATTTTTTAGTAATACCTTATTTTATCATATTTTTAGGTATAAAAAAAGGATTGACCCTCCCTGTCAAATCCAGTCATCTCTTATCTATTGCCACTCTATCTCATCAGACTATTGCCCAATTAACTACGGATTACATACCCCATCCCTCGCACTGTCTGGATGTATGAGTCATTGCCAGGAATATCAATTTTACCGCGAAGGTAACGAATATAGACATCAACGACATTGGTTTCAACCGCGCCGTTACTGTAGCTCCAAACATAGTCCAGCAGTTCTTCACGTGTCATTACTGTATTGATATGCCTAAGCAGGGTCGATAATAAGGCAAATTCACGATTGGTCAAAGCAATACTCTCCCCCTTACGTATCACTGACCGATTGGCTTCATCTAATATCAGATCATGGTAAGGAGCCTTTTGGCGATAAATCCTTGTTTTTCCGCGAGCAAAGGCTTCTTCTGCCTTTTCCAGTAATTCTTCAACAGCAAAAGGCTTAATCATATACTCATCCGCTAGTTCATCAGTCTTTGATTGGATGCTGGCAATTGCTTCTCGATCGACCATCATCACAATCGGCATGGACTTCTCTCGTCTAATCTGATGCATCAAATCTAAACCATCCTTATCAGGCAGCTTGAGATCAATAAAAATTAGTTCAAAATCCCTTTCCAGAGCCATCGTCAATCCTGATTTTCCATCTTGACTGACTGTGACTTGATATCCCTTTTCTTGTAACCTTAGAGATACTAAACGTGACAAGCTTTTCTCATCTTCAATAATTAGGATTCGTTTAGCCATACTCCTACCTCCATTCGTTTGTCTATCTCTATTTCCGTAAAACAGTGATAGACTCTCCTCTTTCTTTTTACCTATTCACCTTCTTCAGGTTTACTCCGAATCAAATAAGCCTTCCAAGGCAGCAAAGGGACTCTTAGCTGCTTTCTTTTCGTCCTGCAAAGTCTGATACTGTGATTCCGTCAATACAGACCAATCCTGCCCCGATGGCAGAACATCGCTTTCTCTTTCTTCTGGTGTTAAGACCTTGAGCGGAATGTTGAGCAAAATATTATCAACAACACTCTCTTTGAGATCAATCTGATCATCCTCTAAAATTAAAACCAAATCATCCTCAACTAATTCTTTTTGGACCTCAGCTTCTGCTGCTTCTACAAAGACTTCTGATACAAAAATATTTTGATCCAAATAAACTGGCTCCATCGATCGGCTTGACGGAAGAACCAATTGATAAGTTAAATCATAATTCAGTAAAAAGAGGCCTTCATCATAACCAACTAATCCCTTGGCTTTAACGTCTGTGACATCTATAATTTCTGAATTGCGCTTCAATAGCATAGTCTTGATATCCAGTTTTTGATCAAATCGAAGACCATCCGGATTTTTTTTTAATTCTGCAATGTTAAACATAATTTCTCCCAATCGATGAACATAAACATAGGCCTTTCTTAGAAAGTACGACCTACGTATGATATTAGTAATTTTTCCTAATCAAGTCGTTAAGTTGCCTACTCAAAGAAAATCAATACAAGCTAAAAGCTCTGGAAGGTTCAACTGGCTAATAATAAGAGATGAGACTTATATTGATAAGCCTCAGAACATAATCCAGTGAACACTCAGCTATTCTAGATGGGAAAAATTCCATTTTTTCATCTAAAAGATACAGCGCTTGCCGCGATAAAATACTATTTTGATTTTCAAGGAATATCACTCTCACAAAATTGATTGCTCTTAATATAGCAGAAATAGTTTGCAATTTCTTTACAAGAAAACAAAAATCGCCCAACGAGAGCGATAGTTTTGTCATATTTAAGTTAAGCTGCCTCTAGGCGGGCAATCCGCTCTTCAATTGGCGGATGGGTGAAAAATAGAGATTTAACCCCGCCTTTTTTCTTAGGATCATTGATATAAAGAGCTGCACTGGCATCATCAACTGGTTGTTGCATAGGCTGGGATCGATCTAATTTTTTGAGCGCACTAATCAGCCCCTGAGGATTTCGCGTCAGCTCTACTGAACTGGCATCAGCCAAATATTCTCGCTGACGAGAAATAGCTAGCTGAACCAAGCTAGCAGCTAAAGGCGCCAAGATCAGGGCTATTAAAGAGAAAGCCAGCATCAGGACGCCGATACTGCCACCACCTTCACTATCGCTAGAGCGACGTCTGCTACCACCGCCCCACCACATCATGCGACCACCGATACTGGAAATCAGAGTAATGGCACTGGCTAAAGCTACAGCGATAGTTGAAATACGAATATCGTAATTTCTAATATGGCTGATTTCATGGCCGATAACCCCTTCTAATTCTTCGCGATTCATAGCCGCTAAAATACCGCTAGTTGCAGCAACTGCTGAATTTTCAGGTGAGGACCCAGTCGCAAAAGCATTGAGAGAGGGATCATCAATAACAAAGACTCGAGGCATGGGAACTTGTGCTACCATAGCCATATCTTCTACAATATGATAATAGTCAGGATAGTCTCCAGCTGTAATTTCACGGGCATTGTTCATAGACATGACCACATTAGTTGACTGAAAAATCATTGACATAGCATAGATAGTTCCAATAATGAGGGCAATAATGAGACCTCCAAGCAAACTCCCCAACCAGAGATAGCCGACAGCAGCTCCAATAATAGCCAATAGGCTAAAAAACAAGAGCAGAAGGAGAACTGTGCGCCGCTTGTTTGATGCAATTTGTTGATAGAGCATGAGTGTCTCCTATAAGTCGAAATCAACCTTGGGAACAGCCTTTTCCTCTTCAGCTGTTTTTAAAAATTGAGACGGTTTAAATCCAAAGACACCAGCAACTAAACTACTTGGGAAAGTTTGCAGTTTTGTATTGTAATTGGCTGTTGTTGAGTTATAAAGCTGACGTGAGTAAGAAATTTTATTTTCTGTATTGGTTAGTTCCTCTTGCAGCTTTACAAAACTAGCATTGGCTTTCAAATCAGGATAATTTTCCGCCACCGCAAAGATTCCTGATACCTGTTTGGTCAAAACATCACTAGCCTGCATCGCTTCTGCTGGATTCTTGGCCTGGGCTACCTGTGCACGCAGTTCAGAAATTTTTGTTAGAGTTTTTTCTTCATAGGCAGTATAGCCTTTGACAGTCTCAATCAAATTAGGGATAAGATCATTACGACGTTTCAGCTGAACATCGATCTGACTCCAAGATTCCTGCGTCTGCATACGTGAACGTACCAAACCATTATAGCTGACTACAATAAAACCAATAACGATTATAATAACAACTGCTAATATTATCCACAGCATAGATCTATCCTCCAAGTTAACAAGGGAAACAGGCAGAAGCCACGCTCATACCAATCTCAGTAAAATTAAAACTTGCCATCCTTTTTGTGTTACCCTTTTATTATAGCAGAAACCTTAGTAAAAAACAGCTCTTTCAATCGCTATCTTTTAAAAGAAAAAGAGAAGGAATGCCTTTGAGTGTGAGTTTTTAAACCGATAAGCTGTCTAAGTGAATTAAATGATAAAAAAAAAAACAAAAAGACTCAGCATGAGATAAATCAATACTGAATCTTTTAAAATTTTTTGACACTCATCAAATTATAGTTTCCTTTTTCTAACTAAGAAAGCAGCTAAAGTCAGGAAGAGATAGCCAACTACATGATATACCATACTGTCAGAAAAACCTGTTTTAGGTAGTGATGTTGGGTCTTCCTGAGCTTTCTTACTAGTCTTAGCCAGTGATTCTGCAGTTGCCTGAACATAGACAGGCTTTGCAGTCACTCTGCCTTGGACAAAAGATTTAGTAGTTAGAATGTAAATATTCTGATTGTCAAATTGATTTGCATAGGGAGCAGCTGACGATATAAGTGAACTAGATACGTCAGAATCCATGTAAGTATAGCGATACTCCCCAAAGCCTTCAGAAGCAGACGGTCCTATATAGGAAATCTCAGCATGGTCAGCTAGGTATTTTTGAGCATTTTCAGATGATAAAAAGCGAATATCTAAGCCCTTGATACTGTCTGTAAAGGACCAATTGCCATCGGCTGAAGGGTTGATGGTTTTTTCAGATATTATATAGTCAATGATGGCCTGCCGGTTTTCCAGATTGAGCAGCCGTTTTTCAGCAGCATCTCTGACACCAGGGAAATTACCTGTTGCCCGATAGTTGTTGCTGATGACGATAAAAGTTTGATTGGGGTCAATTGGCTGTCCCTGATATTTAAGTTCGCGAACGCGACTGGCAGTCGGATTAACCAATTTTCCTTCGTAGTCATACTTGTTGGGCTGCGTGATATCAAATTTGTAAGTCAGACCATCAATCACATCAAAGTTATAAGAACGATAGTTACTGTTAACCAGCTGCTGAGGTTTGCTGTTGTTTGGATCGATCTGGTTAAATTGTCCAGCAGACATTTCCAGCCATTCCTTGATTTGAGCACCTGTAAGTTTAATGATAGCAGTGACATTGTCATAGAGATAAAGATCAGCAACATTTTTAATAGCCAATGCTCCGGCAGGAATGTCTGTGTAGTAAGTGGCATCGCCGCGCGTACCCGCTTTAAACGGTGCGGCAGCAGAAAGAATTGGCAAATTAGCATCAGCTGTACCAGCCAATTGTTTTTTACCATACCAGAGTTGGGCATTGTTTACAATTTGAATAGACGGATCATCCAGCACTTGAGCAAAGTAACTGTTAATCGGTGCTGTTGTTTGGCCAACCTTTTGGCGAACATAATCTATCGTACCTTGATGCTCTTCTTTAACCATATCAATCAGCTCTTGGGCAGCCACAGGAGAAGTCGTATCAATTTTACGGAGTTTAGACTTGCTGTTAGTTACCTGCCACTTACCCTCTTTGTAGGTCAAAGTCAAATCCATAATACCAAGATGATCACCAAACTTTCCAGCCATAACAACCGGCTTGCCGTTGATGAGACCGTTGATATCATCGACACCTTTGTATTTGGCGTAAAAGCTTGTACCGTCACCATTAGGAAAATCAGCATGTGAATGTCCCGTAGCCACAGCATCAACCCCATCAATGCCAGCTAGGAAATAGCCCTCATTTTCTTCGCCGACTTCATAGTTATCATCACCGATACCCGAATGAGCTAGAACCAAAACGATGTCAGCACCAGCTTCTTTCATGCTTGGAACGATGGCTTTGACTGCTTCAACAGGATCATCAACGATAACCTTGCCTTCAAGATTGGCCTTATCCCAAACTAGAATTTGTCTTGGCAGAACGCCTGTAATGCCGACCTTGACAGTTGTTTGTCTGCCATTTGTATCAGTGAAAACTTTGTTGAGAATGATATAGGGCTGATAATAGTGCTGACCTGTATGAGCATCGCGGACATTGGCATTGACGATAGGGACATCTGATGTATTAACCATACGGTTGAGAAAATCAAGTCCGTAATTAAATTCATGATTGCCCAAAGTTTCAGCATCATAGCCTAATTTTTCAAAGGCCTTGTACATGGGGTGGGTCTGCCCTTCTTTTACAGGATTAATAAGAGCTTTGTAGGTGCCAAATGGGGTTCCTTGAATCGTATCTCCGCTGTCAACAAGGACGATATTGCTATTTTCTTTACGCGCTTTTTCAATAAGCACAGCAGTTTTAGCAAGCCCGACAGTTTGGGATGCCTTATCTTGATAATAGTCGTAGTTGACTAGGTTGGTATGGAGATCAGTTGTTGAGAGAATACGCATGTCAACCGTTTGTCCTTCAACAGGCTCTGGTGTTTTCACAGTCTCTTTAGTTTGAGATGCTGCTGTAACTGGAGGTGCCATTTTAAGCCCTGCAGTATCTGCTTCACTTGTTAGCGTTTCCGAACTTTTTCCAGATGAAGGCACGGATTCAACAGATAAAGGTTGAGCGCTTGTTTTGGCTTGTACAGAAGTTGGCACAGCCGACTCGGCAGCCTGATTAGGAACCCCGCGGCCGTCTTCCTCAGCTATATTGCTACTTGCTGTTGAAGCTACCGCACCACTATTAGCCGAAGGTAATTCATCTGCTTGGACAAGAAGTCCAGTACCACTGGCTGCCACAAAAAGAGATAGTGCTAGCGCACTTTTTAAGAAATGATGTTTAGACATTGTGATCTCCTTTGAAAATAAAAGTAAAGATACACCTCTATTATACAAAAAGAAAGCCTTTTCAGTAAGGAGAAATTAAAAGGGAGTGGACAAAATTCAAAAATTAGAAGGAATTGATTGCCGGCAACTCTCTTATTTTCAGGTATTCGATCTGCTGGAATGGTCTGAACCCCAAAATATCAGCCCATCCTTTTGTTTTTAGAGAGCCATTGCACCTCGAGCTATCGGATCCCACACAGTTAGATGGATCGTATTTTTCGTTTTGTCCTTGTGATAAAAACGTACCTCAACCGTGCGGGGGGATCGTTAAAGATCATTGATAAGAGCAGTGGAGCTAGTCTCATTAGCAACCTTTGTTTTAAGAGTTTATCCAAAAAACATAAGGACTGAACCAGTTTTTGTCCAGACTTTCAAAAGCATTGAAAAAAAGAAAATTTCTCCACCAATAATTCCTTATTTTTACCTATAATCTAAAACATGGTAGAATAGAGCTATTAAAATGGATAAAAGAAGGAAACTGATGACACCTCAAGAATTTTACGAGCAGCTGGCTGCAGCCGGCTTTCCCCTGACAGAACAGCAAAAACAGCAATTTGCGACCTACTTTGAACTCTTGATTGACTGGAATAACAAGATTAACCTAACAGCTATCACTGAAAAAAACGAGGTTTATCTAAAACACTTTTACGATTCCTTGGCTCCTGTTTTGCAAGGCATGGTCACTAATCGTCCCATACGACTTTTAGACATTGGAGCCGGCGCCGGCTTTCCCAGCCTGCCCATGAAAATTATCTGTCCAGAACTTCAGGTGACTATCATCGATTCCCTCAATAAGCGTATTAATTTTCTTGAGACCCTTGCTCAAAAACTCAACATAACTGGTGTTCATTTTTACCATGGAAGGGCTGAAGACTTTGGACAAGATAAGGCCTTCCGAGCACAGTTTGATCTAGTAACTGCCAGAGCTGTTGCCCGTTTGCAAATATTGACAGAGCTGACTGTCCCCTTTCTCAAGGTCAACGGTCATCTCATAGCTCTTAAAGCTGCTGCTGCTGACGAAGAACTCTTACAAGCCAAGCAAGCATTGATACTGCTCTTTGCTAAAGTTACTGATACCCAAACCTACCATCTGCCCAATGGAGATCCGCGAACCATTACTATTATCGAAAAGAAAAAGGAAACTCCAAATAAATACCCTCGCAGGGCAGGCCTTCCAAATAAGAAACCGCTATAAAACAAATCTCATCAATCATGTTTAAACTTTTTAAAAATTTCTCAGTTGCTCAGCGCATTAGCCTAAGCTTCATTTCCACTATTGTGATTGGAAGTCTAATCCTATCCCTGCCCGTCATGCAATACAGCTCTGCTCAAAACACAAGCTATCTTGATCATCTTTTTAATACTGTCTCTATGGTCTGTGTTACCGGTTTATCTGTCTTCCCCATGGGAGAAGTCTACAATGGTATAGGTCAAGTCGTTGCTATGTGCCTAATGCAAATTGGTGGACTTGGGCTTGTCAGTCTGATCGCTTTCAGTTATTACAGTATCAATCGTCACATGTCGCTTAAACAACAGGAATTGCTTCAGTCTTCTATTGGCAATAATTCTAGCGCCGACCTTAAACGCTACCTTTTTCGCATTTATAAGATAACACTGACTATAGAAAGTCTGACCGCTCTTATTTTAATGACAGACTTTATTCCTCGTTTTGGCTGGTTACACGGCATTTTCAACAGCCTCTTTCTTGCTGTGTCAGCTTTTTGCAATGCAGGCTTTGACAATCTTGGCGCAAACAGCCTGCTTCATTATCAGCTCAACTGGACTGTCAACCTAGCCACTGCTTTCGCTATCATATCAGGTGGCCTAGGTTTTCGTAACTGGATGGCTATTGTCGACATGATAAAATCATGGTTGAGCGAACGTCCTCGTCAGTTTCGTTTGGCAAGGCGAAGGCTCTCTGTTCAGACTCGACTGGTCTTAGTCACAACTTCTACCATTCTCATTCTAGGAACTGTATTGACCTGGCTCCTAGAACTAAACAACCCCGCCACTATCGGCAACCTTAGCTTCTACCAGCAAGGTCTCGTTAGCTTCTTTCAGACGGTCACTATGAGAACTGCAGGTTTTGCAACAATTGATTACACACAGGCCGGCAATTCCATCAACTTTATCTTCATGCTTCAAATGCTTATTGGAGGGGCACCAGGCGGGACTGCTGGAGGCCTGAAACTCATTGTCACTGCTATTACCTTCCTGATTTTCAGAGCTGAGCTGTCAGGACAAACTCAAGTCAGTGTCTACAATCGAACCCTTCCTATCCAGCTATTAAAGCAAACACTGACGATCTTAGTCTTTTTCTTTGTCATTCTAATGATAGGTTATGTTAGCCTGTTGGAGCTTGAACCTCATATATCCCCTTTCAAGCTTTTATTTGAGTCCTGCAGCGCTCTAGCAACTGTCGGTGTTTCTATGGACGTGACAAGCCACTTATCTACGGGGGGACGCTGGGTTATCATGGCACTGATGTTTTTTGGACGTGTCGGGCCAATAACAGTGCTCCTGAGCTTGCGACAAAAAAATAAACAAACCATTAACTACGCCCAGACGGATCTAACTTTGGGCTAATGAAAGGAATATTATGTCAGAAAAAATTGTTGGTATTCTGGGACTCGGTATTTTCGGAACTACCCTTGCCGAAGAACTCGCAAGGTTCGGTGAGGAGGTCATTGCCATCGACAATAATCCCGACCACATTCAAGCCATTGCTAATAAGGTCAACAAAGCCATTCTAGGAGATATTACCAATATTGATACCCTGCGGGACGCTGGTATTGACCAATGCCAACAAGTTGTCATTGCTACGGGTAATAGCCTAGATTCTTCTGTCTTAGCGCTGATGAATTGTAAGAAACTGGGTGTCCCTTTTATTGCTGCCAAGGCTCGTAATACGACCTTTGAAGAAGTACTTTATGAAATGGGGGCTAGTCGTGTTATCTCACCCGAACGAGAATCTGGCCGTACCCTAGCCTCCACCATACTGCGCCATCGTATCCAAAATATCTTTCATTTGGAAGAAGGCATTGCTATCATAGAATTCCAACTCCCTGAAAGCTGGCGCAACAAAGAACTTTCTAAACTTAACTTGCGCAGTAAGTATGATATCAATGTCATCGGCTATCGCCCAAAAAAGAATGAGACATTAAAAACCAATCTCCTAGCCGATACCATCTTTCCTGAAGATTCCTCCATTGTCGCTGTAGCTGGTTCCGATACCTTTGAAAAATACGACTATCTGAATGCTCTCAAATAGCCTTCGATACTCACCCGCTCGCATAGGGGCATGTATCACATCAAGGAGCATGAAACAGGCTGAAAATTAACATAATAAGGCTCTATAATTTCTGTAGTGGGCAGAATCCTCACTAGAAACTATAGAGCCTTTTGGCTATCAAATATTTCTTAGAGCTTACCAAAAATCAGCAAATCCGCTGTCAGAAAACACTAGGAAAAGCCCCCTAAGTACTAAAAAGTAAACCCGATATATCATTCTAACTTACCATTTTTGACTGTAAAAGGTTACTGCCAAGGATTATAAAAGCGGCCATCATTAGCAAAGATAAGTAGAAAACTGATCAATAATAGAATAATGGCCAAAAGCAAGGTCCACCAGTCTCCGACTGTCATTTTTTGAGCGCGGTACCAAGTCCGCTTCTTATATTTTCCAAATCGGCGCAGCTCCATCGCAGTTGCTATAGTATCAATACGCTCCAAAGAACCCAAAATTAGGGGGATAACAATTTGCAAATTCCCCTTAATACGACCGATAAGGCTTGCTTTCTGGGACAATTCCAAACCACGCGCCTCCTGTGACAATTTGATCATACCAAACTCTTCCTGAACATCAGGAATATAGCGCAGTGTCAAGCTCACTGAATAGGCAATTTTATAGGGAACTCCAATACGATTTAAGCTGGCTGCAAATTGACTGGGATGAGTTGTCATCAAGAAAAGAATAGCTAGAGGTACCGTACAAAAATATTTCAAAATCAAGTTTAAAAGATAAAATAGTTCTTGACTCGTTAGATAAAAGCGCCCCCAGCCAGCCAGTAATATTGTCTTACTCCCATAGAGCTCCTCACCATAAGAAGGGGAAAAAAGATAAACCATTACAATATTAAATAAAGCAATGAGCATAACAATAAGCATGACAAAGGAGACTTCCGACCACTTAATTCTAGCCCAGCGAAAAAGAACAAGTGCCCCCAAGCCAACAATAGCAATCAAGCGAGTATCGTAAGTTGTCATACAGGCGATGGACACCAAAACAAAAAATAAGAGTTTCGTACTACCTGACAACCGGTAGAGAAATCCTGTTCCCTCATGATAGCCTATCAATTTATCTGCCATAGTACGCCCCCTTACGCTGCCGATAAAATTGTGTCAACGAACCAGCATCTACCCTCATCATCTGAGCCAGATGAAAAATGCTAGTCTCTTTCAGATTAGCTCGAGCAATCAGTTCCCTATCTGCTAAAACCTCAATGGGAGATCGATCGGCAATAATTCCGCCATCAGCAATAACAAGGCAGCGGTCAGAATAGTCCAGCATCAGCTGCATATCATGTGTAATCATAACAACCGTACGCCCTGCCTGATTAAGCTCATCAAGAAAGTCCATAATCTCAGTATAATTTTTCATGTCCTGACCAGCCGTAGGTTCGTCTAAAAAAATAATCTCAGGATTAAGGATTAAAATCGAAGCGATCGTCACCCGTTTCTTTTGACCGTAGGATAAAGCCGCAATCGGCCATTTGCGAAATTCATACAGACCGCATATCTGAAGCGTCCTTAAAACAAGTGGTTCAATCTCTTCTTCAGACATATTGCGCAGGCGCAAACCTTTAGCAACTTCATCAAAAATCATAGTTTCGCTAATCATCTGATTAGGGTTTTGCAAAACATAACCTATCCGACTAGCACGCTCTTTAATAGAGTCACCTGAGATATTTTGCCCCTGCCAAATTAAGTCACCATCTGCCGATACAAATTTCGTCAAAGCCTTAGCTAAGGTCGATTTCCCTGCACCATTTTTACCAACAATCGCGATACGTTCTCCCTTATGAAAGGTAAAATTGACATCTTTCAAGATCGGATTCTCAGCTTCATAAGCAAACTGGAGTCCTTTAACCTCAAGCAAGGACGCTTGTGAAGTCGGCCGTACATGTTCCAAAGGGCTGCTGCTGTAAGCTACCCCTGATAAATCAATATCTGAAAGCCTTGACAGACCTTTGACCTGACTGATATCCATTCCCAATTGACGCAAAACGGTAATGTACGGTGGTTCACGAATACCGTTATCTGTTAATAGGGGAGTGGATAGAATCTCATCTGCGGAACCGTCAAAAAGAATACACCCGTCATTAATGAGAATAACCCTATCGACCGGGCGATATAGAACATCTTCCAAACGGTGTTCTATAATGAGACTAGTCGCTCCTGTCTCATTATGAATCTGATCAATCAAATCAATAGTATCTTGTCCCGACTTGGGGTCTAAATTTGCTAGGGGTTCATCAAAAAGCAACACAGGACTCTCATCAACAAGAACTCCCGCCAAGCTGACACGCTGTTTCTGCCCGCCAGATAAATCCTGCGGCCTATGATTGAGCAAATCAACCAAGTCTAATTTCCCAGCCCAGTTATGTACAGTTTGAACCATCTCGCTCTGAGGCATACAATCATTTTCAAGAGCAAAAGCTAGATCTTCCGCTACAGATAAACCGATAAATTGTCCATCTGTGTCTTGCAAAACGGTACTGACTAAATGGGATTTATCATAAATAGAGAGCTCAAAAGCATCTTGACCATCGATAAAGACCTGACCAGAGTGTTCTCCTTTGTAAGTATTTGGAATAATCCCATTAATAACTTGAGCCAAGGTGGACTTCCCTGAGCCTGACGGTCCTACGATTAAGACCTTTTCTCCCTTGTTAATTGATAGCGTAATATTTTTTAGCGTTGGTTCCGTTTGTGCGTCATATTTGAAAGAAAAATTTTCAAACTTAATCAACTGCTTCACCACTAATCTTTAGAAAGACTTCCTGACTGAACGCGTGTACCGGCATAAACCAAAAGTAGAATCGTACCGCCGACGGCGATTGTCAAAGCATTAGCCGTTCCGGCAACTGCTCCTTGTACAAATAGGTAGGACCAAGCCTGTCTGTAAAAGAGCCGATCCCCTAACGGACAAATTAAGCCATAGCCCACATAGACAGAAAAAATTTGAACTAAGTTGAACCAAACAATTTGCTTAAAGCCAAATCTCCCCTTGCTCGCATCGTAAAAACCGCGAAAAAGACCAATACCTAACCCAACTAATCCACTGGCCAGAACCCAAGCCCACGAGATATTGCCGTACTGAATACCATCCTTGAGGGCATGACCAATAAATCCGATAAAGAAACCAGCCACAGGCCCAAAGATGACTGAAAAAAGTGCTTGTACAGCATATTGTAATTGAATGCTGGTATTTCCAAAGATAGGAATATTAACAAACATTCCAATAATAACAAAGAGGGCTGCTCCTATACCAGTAGCGACAACGGTTTTTATAGAATTAGCTTTCATGATTAACTCCTTATGATATATTCCCATATGACAAAATGAACAGAACACATCAGCATCACGTACAGATTTCTTTAACGTGCTACCATATCTGCTGCCTGTTAATGCCTCCTATTCGTACACACCTAACAATTTAGCTCTATCTTAAGCCCTCGGTCCTCAGATCTTTTTGAGTTCGATATGCCACTGCGGTCCAACGCCGACGTTATAAGCCTTAGCAAAGGATCCTTGGTTAATTGCTAGACCAACACGATAGAGTGAATTGATATAGATAATAGGCTGACCAATCCGTACATCCGCAAAAGATTTTCCATAGGTCACCTGATTTTGGTAGACCAGCATGTCATTATTATAAATAGTAACTTCAAATCGATCGTTAAACTGGGGATTAAGTGTATAAAAATCGTCACGCGTGATAGAAGTCCATAAAGATCCAAAACGCACATCTAGAATATCAACTGCACCGCGCACCAAGTCCTCTTCAACAAGGGTCTCAACAACTGGCAGCTCAACAATATCCTCTACTCGCAATTCAGGCCCAACATCCTCAAAGTTAATATGGCCAGAAGCCAATTTTGCACCTGTAAAAGCATAAACATCACGTCCATGGAAAGTGTAGGATAACTCTGTATTTTCACGTCTGTTCTTAATCTCAGAAATCTCCCGTAAAGCTTTAATCCCAATATGCTTTTTGATATAAGAAAGTGTTCCATTATCAGGAGTGACAATATACTGATTTTTCTTTGTTAAAGCAACCACACTTCTTCGATCAGAGCCGACACCAGGATCAACAACAGACACAAAGGTCGTTCCTTCAGGCCAATATTCAACTGTTTGAAAAAGACGGTAACTCGCTTCAAAAATATTATAAGGGGTGATATCGTGAGTCAGGTGATGGACACCTAATCTTGGCTCCTCCTGCAGAGCTACACCCACCATCGCCGAGACGGCACCATCAACTAAACCAAAATCGGATTGTAAGACTAATAAATAATTTGACATACGCCATTCCTTTCCCCTGTTATAAGTTCTTATTATATCATATTCGCAGGCTAGCACCAGATAGTCTTTTACTATAATAAGCTATAACTATTATAAAAGCATAGATAACAAATTGGTCAGCAGACTTAAAAGAGTATACCTTCCTCAAACTTCTTAGTAGCTAAAAGAGTTTGCGACATCTTGTCCCAAACTCCTAAATCATATTACATTACTTTCTTTCTTCCCCATGCTGAAAATTCGGCAACCGCAGTAAAGAGAACATCTGTTGAAGAATTGAGGGCCGTTTCACAAGAGTCTTGGATAACACCTACAATAAAGCCAGCTCCAACAACTTGCATAGCAGTATCATTGTCAATACCAAAGAGACTGCAGGCAACCGGTATCAAAAGCAAAGATCCTCCTGCTACCCCGGAAGCACCACAAGCTGATATAGCAGCAACCAAACTCAAAATAAGAGCTGTGGCAAAATCTACGTGAATCCCCAAAGTCGTTGTTGCAGCTAGAGTTAAAACATTAATGGTAACAGCTGCTCCTGCCATATTAATCGTAGACCCCAGCGGGATAGAAACAGAATAAGTATCGGGATCCAGTCCCAAATCTTCACACAATTTCAGATTAACAGGAATATTAGCCGCCGAGGAGCGTGTAAAGAAGGCAGTTACCCCCGATTCCCGCAAGCAGCAAAAAACCAAGGGATAGGGATTGCGTCTCATCATAACGAAAGCAATAAACGGATTGATAACCAAAGCTACGAAAGCCATAGTCACAACTAATACTAAGATCAAAATACCGTAACGCGATAAAACACTGATCCCATTTTCAGAGATAGTCGTAAAGACCAACCCCAAGATACCAAAGGGGGCTAGATTAATAATCCAGCGGACAATCTGTGACGTTGTCTCTGCCATCGTATTGAGAAGGTCCTTAGTATTTTCACTAGCTGTCCGCATAGCAAAACCAAAGACAACAGCCCATACCAGTACACCGATATAATTGGCATCTACTAGGGCGTGAATAGGATTATCGACCATCTTTAAGAGCAAAGTATTAAAAACCTCTCCGACTCCCTTAGGTGACTGGGACATACTTGAAGCAGCTTTGCCTGCTGCTTGCGACAGAGTCAGACGAATGGGAAACACATAGTGAGAAATTACCGCAGTCAGGGCTGCTGCAAAAGTCCCGAACAAATAAAGGCCAATAACCGTCGTCATATTTGACTTCTGCCCTTCCCGTGTCTGAGAAAGAGCATTAGCAACCAAGGCGAAAACCAAAAGCGGCGCAATAGCCTTAAGACCACCGACAAATAATTCCCCCAAAAGTCCAATCACCGTAAGCTTAGGTAACAAAACTCCAAGGATTGCTCCCATAAGAACTCCAATAGTTATGCGCTTGAGCAAACTAGTACGATTCCAAACCGAAAAGAGACGTTTCACAATAAATACTCCTTATATTAAGATACAAAGCCGTTAAGCGACTCAAAGAAATTTAGGGAGCCTGACGAAGAATCGCTGAAGATTCTAGGAAAGCGAGTCTAATTTCACAGAGTCGTAGGCGTGTTCGATTATTAAGATACGGCAGAGGTTTGTTATCTAAGCACTTCGCACTTGATAACAAACGCCAATCACTAGAGTAAATTGGCTACCTCTCCCACTAACTTCCGTTTGGTTAGTAAAATCGACTAACCAAACGTCGTGTCGCAAAGGGCGTCCGCGGATCAAGGATAAAGCAAAAATAGGAGGTTCGACGAGGACGCTTGCGTCTGGGAAGAAACTATCTTTTTTGCACAATCCGCAGCCCGTGTTCAGTTACTAAGATATTAAGGGGCAGTTCGCTTAGCGAAAATTTCTGACAGGAAAATAGGGGAGCGACGACGTGTGCTTGACGCACAAGAAGCTCCTTCTTTTTCCCGAGGAAATTAGGCCTATGTTCAGTTACTAAGATACTAAGGGGCGGTTCACTTGGCGAAGATTCCCAGCCTCAAAATGTTTATTAATTTTTGACCTCGGGCAATCTTGCACAAGTAAGACCATAAAATCCTTGTCCTCAAAATGATGATTTTAACCCACTCCTAAATTACTAAGACAAGTAAAACTATAATACAAAAGTCAACAATCGTCAACATCACAAAAAAAGACAGAATCAAGACCCCCAGCAAAATGAAGCGCCTTTAATCCTGCCTTACTTTTTACTAACGATGACTAATTTTGTGAGTTAAGAAATCACCTGCAAATTGAATGATAAAAATAATCAGTAATATCAAAACAGTTGCTACGATAGTTACATCTGTTCTTGAATAGGTATAACCCTGAAAGATAGCAAAGTTACCAAGACCACCAGCACCAATAGCACCAGCCATGGCTGTTTCACCAACAATAGAAATTAAGGTTACTGTTGAAATACGAACCAACTCTGGCAAGCCCTCACTGAGGTAAACCTTGACGATATCCCAGAGAGTCGCACCGCTGGCTTGGGAAGCTTCAATAACCCCATAATCCATCTCTGAAAAGACCACTTGAACCTGACGAGCAAAGAAAGGAAAAGTTGCTGCTGATAAAGGCACAAGAGCCGCCGTAGCTCCAATTGTCGAGCCAACAAAAACTTTTGTTACACCGCTTAAAACAGCAACTAAGATGATAAAAGGAATAGCTCGAAACACTGATACCAACTTGTCCAAAACCCAGAACACTGGGCGGTTTTCAATGACTCCTCTAGGTCCAGTCAAAACAAGAAAGAGTCCAGCAATCAAGCCTAGGGAGCCACCGATAACAAAGCCCCAGAAAGTCATGTAAAGGGTGTCCTTAATAGCAGACCACCAGCCCGCATCGCCTCCCCAGCCCAAACTATAAGCATTAGGTAAATAAGTTTCAAAAAACTCGATCATGCCTTACCTCCTTTTAAAATAGAAACCGATACATCTGCCGCTTTAACAGCCTCTAAAGCCAACGATACTTGTTCCCCTGACAAAATAACGACCATCTCTCCAACAGGGGTATTATCTAAAATTTCAATATTGGCATAAAGGATATTAGCCGTCACCTGATACTGCTTATAGATTCTATTAAGCAGGGGCTCATCTGTCGAGGCACCTGCATACCGTAAAAGGACCAAGCGGTCATGTTCAGCCAGATGTTCAACAGCTTCCTGTCGATTTATTTTCACCAAGGCTTCATCAATCCCCGTTGCTGTTTTAATAAAATCTTGAGTCAGGGCTTCCTTGGGGTTGGAAAAGATGTCCAAAACGCTCCCTTCTTCAATAAGAACACCGTTTTGCATGACAGCTACACGGTTGCAAATATCCTTGACAATCTGCATCTCATGCGTAATCATTACAACCGTCAAACCAAGTTTTTTATTCAAATCTTGCAGCAAGGTTAAAATTTGTTTAGTCGTCTTAGGATCCAAAGCAGAAGTGGACTCATCAGAAATCAGAATTTTAGGATCATTGGCAAGAGCACGTGCAATAGCGACTCGCTGTTTCTGACCACCAGATAGTTGCGCAGGATAATTATCAGCTCGGTCCGCAAGACCCACTAACTCTAATAATTCATCAACTTTTTTCCCCTTCGCATCTGATGAAAGGTCTGAATGTCGCAGGGCAAAAGCCACATTTTGTCGCGCTGTTTTCTGCGACATTAGATTAAAATGTTGAAAAATCATACCAATCTCACGACGCTTCTGACGCAGAGCACCGCTGGCTAACTGAACTTGCTGACCCTCAAAAAGACTGTCGCCAGCAACCTTTACAGAACCCGCCGTTGGAACCTGAAGGAGATTGATAGCACGAACTAAGGTCGATTTCCCAGCCCCCGAATAACCAACAATTCCATAAATATCACCCTGATCAATATGAACAGTAACGTCTTTAACAGCCTCTATTCGGCGCTTCTTTTGCTGGAATGTAATATCAATGTGATCCAGCTGAATAATGGGTTCACTCATATAATGTAGTCTCCTTTAATACGGTTAATAATGATAAAGAGAGCTGAAAGCTATTACCTTCCAGCTCCTTTTAGCTATTTTCAGGATAAGTACTTCATCTGAACCTATTTGCTAGATGAGGTTGTATCTGGTGCCCCCTTCCAAATAGGACGGTCGACACCATTTGATGCCTTGCTAATCAATTTACCAATCTTATCAGTCTGATAAACCTTCACTAAAGTCTTGATAGCATCAGCCTTGTCTGATTTTTTCCAATCTGGTTTAGCAGCAATAAAGTTGATCCAATTCTTAGCATTAGGACCAGTAACATCCTCTACAAACAAGGTCGTATCGTAGTTAATCTTAGCCGTCTGAGCGTAGGAGTTATTAATAACAGCAGCATCGACATCACCATTTTGCAAAGTCTTAGCCACCTGTTCTGCACTCACTTCTTTAAATTCAAGGTTTTTAGAGTTTTCAGTAATATCCTTAACAGAAGCAAGTTCGCCATCCTTAGTAGACAGCTTAATCAAGCCTGCTGACTGTAGTAAAAACAGAGCACGACTTTGGTTAGTTGCATCATTATTTAGCCCAATCTTTGCTCCTTCCGGCAGGTCCTTGATATCAGAATAAGCAGCCTTACCTTTTGAGGCTTCCTTCGAGAAAAGACGAATCGGACTGATTAGGGTATCTCCCGCAGATACCAAGTTTTCCTTGTTTTTCTTATTCCAATCCTCTAGGAAATAGCGGGTTTGAAAGGCATTGACATCAATATCGCCGGCAGCCAAAGCCTTATTAGGTTGGTTATAGTCTGTAAATTGAACAAACTCTAACTTAACGCCCTTCTTAGCAGCATCCTTTTTCACCTGATCCCAAACCGGTTTAGTCGCATCATCCAGCGTCATGACACCAACCTTCAATGTATTTTTATCTGACGATTTATTGCCGCAGGCTGCCAGAAATAAAGCTGCTACCACAAATACAGTCAAAACACCAAGAATTTTTCTCAACTTCATACCAAGTCCTCTTTTCTTTATGATCGTGGAATTATTATCTCATAAGGCCTGAAAGCTTTCAAATTGTTTATAATTGTATAAACATATAGCTGAAAGTTATAGCCTTTTGCCTATTGACTCTTCATTAGTCAAAAATAAAAGAGCCACTGCCCTTTTATCCTTTTTTAGATGGCACCTTCATATCCTTAGCTTCTGGAATATAATCCTCATTTCCTAAGTATTTCTTCGCGAGTTTGGCTAAAGTTCCATCTTTTTGCAATTCTTCTAAACGTTTATTGACGAACTTCTGTAAATCTTTTTGATCGTTAGAGAATACAAAGTAAATAAACGGTTGTTCATCAGAAGGTAATTCAATAGTCTTTAAGTTATCTAATGATTGATTCTTAATGACACTGTTAACCGTTGGGGCATCGAACAGTTTGAAATCAAACTTGCTGTCATTCAAGCTACCCAAAATCTGAGTAATATCTTCATCCGTATATTTAATATCAACTGGATTGTCTGAGTGTTTCTTATTATAATCTTCTAGTTGCTTAGCTGTTGTAGTTCCTTGAACAACTTGAGTGGAATGACCCCCAATGTCATCGAATGATTTAATATCACTATCCTTTGGCACAGCTAAGACAGAAGGCGTTGTCCCCGTTGGCTCAGAGTAAAGATATTTTGAAGCCCGCTCATCAGAATAACTAATATTATTGCCTGCCATTTGATATTTACTAGAGTCAAGACCAGCAAAGACTGACGACCATTCCGTCTTTTTAAACTCAACCTGATACTTATCAGATCCCTTGAACACTGCCTTAGCAACTTCAACATCGTACCCTGTCAAATTTCCATCCTTGCCCTCGTAAGAGAAAGGGTTGGTTGTACCAACTGTTGCAAAGGTAACTGTTTCCTTAGCTCCCTTACCAGAACTATTGGAACTGCAGGCCGCTAGCAAAGCTACCGAAGCAACAGCTACTGCCCCAAATTTAACAATATTTTTAAGTTTCATAAAAAAACTCCTATAGTATTTAGTCTTAAGCCTATCATACCATCTTTAACAAAGCTGAACAAATATTTAAAACTTATCAACTGATAAAGAATTTATATCACATCACTGCCAGAACCTAGCAAAAAAGCCGAACTAGCAAGCTAGTTCGGCCACCGTTGTTAAAGTCAAAGTAACCTGATTACTGGTTTAAGAAATATCTTTTTCTGTAATGGCACCATTAAGAGCATTAATGGTATAGTCATACTCCATGTCCCCCTGTTTGAATTCTATTTCATAAACAGGGATATCATTATCAGAATCTGATTCAACTTTCAGTGCTGTGACATCTCCTTCTGCCAGTCCAGCGTCCGATAGCGCAATAGACTTAGCATCAGCAGACGATAGGCGAGCCGCTCTTTGAGCATTGCTGCCACTATTGCCATTTGTTCCATTATTACCACTGTTAGATGAAGCATCATCAATATCATTATCTTTTTCTGTGATACTTCCATCAGCAGCGTTGATAGTGTAATCATATTCATTATGATTACGCTTAAACTCTACCTTATAAACAGCGATATTGTTATTAGAATCCGTTTCAACCTTCACAGCTGTCACTTGGCTAGCACTAAGTCCCGCATCCTGCAAAGCAATCGTTTTAGCTTGTTCAGCACCAATATCGGTTGCAGCCGATACCTTAGCCGCACCAACACCACCTACAGCTGTTAAACCAATAGCTGCTGCAAGAGCAAGTTTCTTCTTATTAAGCATTAATTTTGTTTTCATTTTAGTCATGGGAATCATCTCCTTTTTTAATGATGAATGAGATAGACATTTTCGTCCGACTCACGACTAGGTTAAGTATTTTCGTTCCGACAAACTAAAATAACAATAACCCTTCTAGGAATTAAAATCAGCAATCGTCGGTTATTACCACTCTTAATTCCCTTCGATAAACACACCATTGTATTTATCTTGCCCACATTCTACAATCTTGGTTCTAGACTGTCAAACATTAGCATTAAGCCTAAAACAGGAGTTTTCTTTTGTGATAATTCTATGACAGCATAAATCCCCGAAAAAATCACTGACACAAGAATGCTTTTTAGCTAGCTTACAAATTCCTTACAGGCTGTCATTAAAGCTTAATAGTTTAGCTAGCCCCTTTCGAATAACTATAAAAAAGAAGTGGGAAAAACCATTTTGATCCTCACCACTCTTTGCTTACTAAGCAGTAACCTGAAACACTCTCCCCAACATATCTGCTTACTGCTTACCTTTCTGTTTTAAGATTTGCACCTTTAACAGTCTCCGCTTGAGCCTTATGCAAAATGAAACGCCCCCAGCTGAGAGCGCTGATTGTTGATAAACATAGCAGGGTGAGGCCCCGCTCCACATCACTGCGCTTAAGAGCTTATTCTAAAGTATGAGAGGTGTATAAGCTTTTGCCTAGCCTTCTCATTCAAAGGAGAGTCGTTCCTTCCGGACTTTGCTTAATTTTTTGAACTTTCATCAGTCCCCCCAATGCTTTTTTAAACTGCCCTTTAGAAATGCCAAAAATTGCTCTGATGTCATCAGGCGAAGACTTATCATTCAAGGTCATAAAACCTCCCTTGCTTTCTAAATACGTCAGAATCATTTGAGCATCATTTTCCAACATTTCAAATGAACGCGGCTTCAGTGACAGATTTAGCGTGCGATCAACTTGACGATAACCAATCACTCGGACATCAAGTTCTTCACCTAGGCGTGGTTCTTGATAGCGCTCATTAGGGTGAATAAATCCCAGCATATTATTATCCGGTAGGTATACAAACGTTCCAGACAATTTGAGGCGATAAACGATGGCGCGTAAGTTTTGATTTTGCATATTATCGTAAGCTGGACCAGCTAATTTTTGAAAAATTGATGGCTCTGCAGGAATACCCCAGATACGCCCCTTTTTATCAATGTCCAGTCTAATGTAAAGTTTATCCCCTTTTTTAGGCCAGAGTTCCTTAATATCAGGTAGGAGATCAAGCGATACGACAATTTCCTTATCCGGCAGACCTGTATCTACAAACACTCCCAAATCTCTGCGAACTTCTGTCACCTCACCCCAGCCGTAGCTTGAACGACTGGCCGTCACAGGCAGAGTTGTCATACGCAGCTTTTGGTGTGAATCGCTATACACAAAACCTTCTACCATATCACCTAGATGATGCTCTCCTTCCTTCTTATCCAAAGCAAGAGTCTGTCCATCTTTTTGCGCAAAATAATAAGACGTATTTTCGTCGGTCACCATTGCTAAAACAGTCTTAGCTAATAAATCATTCATCTCTCAGTATTCCTTCTAAATTCTAAAAATTATTAGACTTACCAATAAAGAAGGATCTGAGACGCCACTGTCCCAGACCCCTAGTTTTACTTGTTTTACCCTAAACAGTAAGCAGTTCGTTTTCTTTTTCGCTGATCATGCCCTCAATTTTTTTGATAGCATCATCAGTTGCCTTTTGAATATCTTTTTCAAGGGACTTTAATTCATCCTCGGTGATTTCCTTATCCTTCTCTTGCTTTTTAGCCTCATCCATCGCATCGCGGCGGATATTACGGATAGCAACCTTAGCATTTTCACCGATTTTCTTCACTTCTTTAGCCAACTCCTTGCGCGTTTCTTCTGTAAGAGCAGGGATAACTAGACGGATGACAGAACCATCATTAGCTGGATTGATACCCAAATCGGACTCATTGATAGCACGCTCAATATCTTTGATAGAGCCCTTATCAAAGGGGGAAATCAAGAGAACACGTGCCTCAGGCACTGTAATAGAGGCTAACTGATTCAAGGGTGTTGGGGCACCATAGTATTCGACTTCAATGCGATCAAGCAAGCTAGCATTTGCTCGGCCAGCACGGATAGCCGCAAATTCACGACCAAGTGATTCGTGAGAATGTGTAAAACGTTCCTTTGCTTTTTCAATAATTAGATTTGCCATATTTATATTTATTCCTTTCATAAGATACCAAGCCACAAAGTCATAAAGTATTAAAAACTTCAAGAAAAAGAGCAATTGAAGAGGGCCGGTGTTTTTAAATAACCACTTTACATAAGAGTTACTATGCTTTTTAATGCTTTTAACATCTATTAATCTATTTAACTGGAGGGTTTATTAGAAACTGTTGTCCCAATTGCCTCACCAAAGACAACACGTCTGATATTGCCGGGCTCATTCATATCAAAGACAACTAAATCAATATCGTTATCCATAGACATAGTAGCTGCCGTGGCGTCCATAATCTTCAGCCCGCGCTTAATCACTTCAACATGAGTCAGCTCATCAAACTTAATAGCATCAGCATTCTTACGCGGATCATCATTATAGACCCCATCAACACCATTTTTAGCCATCAGGATAGCTTCAGCTTCAACCTCTGCAGCACGCAGAGCTGCGGTCGTATCGGTAGAAAAATAAGGAGATCCGATACCTGCACCAAAAATAACAATACGTCCCTTTTCCAAATGACGAAGAGCACGCCCTCGAATATAAGGTTCGGCAACTGACTGCATAGCAATAGCTGTCTGAACGCGCGTATCAACTCCTACCTGCTTAAGACTGTCCGCCATAACTAAAGCGTTCATAACTGTACCAAGCATACCAGTATAATCTGCCTGAACACGATCCATGCCAGCCTCAGCTGCCGGTTCACCGCGCCAGAGATTACCACCACCGATAACCAGCGCAATCTGAACACCGGATGCATGTACTTCTGCGATCTCCCTAGCCATTGCCTGCACTTTTGGCAGATTAATGCCAACACCCTTATCGCCGGCTAAGGCCTCACCAGATAGTTTAATCAGGACACGTTTATACTTTGGTTCTACCATCTTCACTCTCCTTACATTTTATCCTAATTATTTTATCATAAAATAAGGCTTTCTCCTAGCAGTTTAAAAAATAAATAACAAAAGGTAAACAATACTGTTTGAGACTAAATCAGCTTGAGACATAAAAAAACTCAAGCACAGGCTCGAGCTTCTTTAACTATAATGAGCTAGCATCAACCTTGATACCAACACCTTGAGTCGTAGTAATTGACAAGTTTGTGATATAAGCACCCTTAGCTGTCGCCGGTTTAGCTTTCACAATAACATCATTGAAAGCCTTGAGGTTTTCAACCAGTTTATCAGTATCAAACGATACTTTACCGATGATAGCTTGAACATTACCTGCCTTATCAGCACGGTAAGTAATTTTACCACCTTTAGATTCTTCAACAGCCTTAGCAACATCCATCGTTACTGTGCCGGTCTTAGGGTTTGGCATGAGGTTGCGTGGGCCAAGGACACGTCCAAGACGACCAACAACTGCCATCATATCAGGTGTAGCGACAACAACATCGAAGTCCAGCCAACCGTCGTTGATTTTTTGAACAAGTTCTTCTTCACCAACGAAGTCTGCACCAGCCGCCTTAGCTTCTTCAGCTTTGGCACCGCGCGCAAATACAAGAACGCGCTGAGTTTTACCGGTACCATTTGGCAATACCATTGCCCCACGGATTTGTTGGTCAGCTTTCTTAACGTCGATGTTAAGATTGTAGGCAACTTCTACTGTTGCATCAAATTTTGCAAAGTTTGTTTCTTTTGCGAGTGTTACAGCTTCTTCCACGCTGTATGCCTTTGAAGTGTCTACCTTCTCTAAGGCAGCACGCATTTGTTTGCTTTTTTTAGCCATGTTATCTATTCTCCTTGTGTTATGTGGTCCTATCGATTTTCATCTTCCACACCGTAAGCACTATGCTTAAACTCGGTGAAGGTGGATTCTATTAGTCAGTAATAGTGAATCCCATTGAACGTGCTGTACCTTCGATCATACGCATAGCTGATTCGACATTTGCAGCGTTCAGGTCAGGCATTTTTGTTTCAGCGATTTCTTGCACTTGTGCACGTGTTACTGAAGCAACTTTTGTTCGGTTTGGTTCACCTGAACCTTTTTCAACACCTGCAGCCTTTTTCAAAAGAACAGCAGCTGGTGGAGTTTTAGTGATGAAATCAAATGATTTGTCTTCATACACAGAGATAACAACTGGGATCAGCATACCAGCTTGATCAGCCGTACGAGCATTAAACTCTTTAGTGAATCCCATGATATTGATTCCGGCTTGACCAAGTGCAGGACCAACCGGTGGAGCTGGTGTAGCTTTACCAGCAGGAATTTGAAGTTTTACGACATTTTCGACTTTTTTAGCCATTTGTAATTTCCTCCTTTGTGGTTTTGGCGGTAAGGATAAGATTTTTACCTCCCACAAGTATGCAACAAGCATACTCTTACTATTATACAGGAATAATTTTAAGATGCAAGATTTTTAGCAGAAAACAAAAAACACATGGGCACCTAATCAAACCTCATGTGTTTTACAGACAGAACAATTAACTGCACTAGATGAACTGAATACCACCATCAATTTGAACAGCTTGACCTGTCATGTAGTCAGACTTGGAAGAAGCTAAATAAGAAACATAATTAGCAACGTCTGCCGGTGTCTGAACACGCCCCAAAGTAATTAGCTGTGAATACTGTTCCAGATACTGACCCTTTTGTCCGCCTTTGATGTCAACCATCTTTTCATCAATAAGTTCCCACATGTCTGTTCCTACGATACCTGGACAGTAGGCATTAACAGTAATATGCTCACTTCCTAGCTCTTTGGCAGCCGCCTGCGTTAGCCCCCTCACAGCAAATTTAGTTGACGAGTAAGCTCCCAATAAATCAAAAGCGATATGTCCAGCTATACTGGAAGCGTTAATGATTTTTCGTACCTTATCGCCATCATCTTGCTGCCTAAACTGGGCAGTCGCTGCCTGAATACCAAACAAGGTTCCAAAGACATTAATGCCGTATATTCTTTCCATGTCTTCAAGAGTCTCTTCTTGCAATGTTTTTATCTGCGCAATACCCGCATTATTGATATAAGTATCAAGACGTCCGAAACTATCAATAGCTGCCTTGACAAACTTATCGTGGTCCTCTCGCTTAGAAACATCCCCCGCTGCACTGACAGCCTTAAATCCTTTAGCTGTCATTTCATCAGCAGTCGATTGAGCAGTTGCCGGATTAAGATCGGCAACAACAACCGCATAACCGTCTATGCACAACTGTTCTACAATACCTTTACCGATACCTCGACCACCACCTGTTACAACAGCAACACGAATTTCTTCACTCATTGTTCTACTCCTTTATATATTAAGATACTAAGGCCGTAAAAAGCGATTGGAATTTTAGAAGCCTACCGTCACTTAATTACAAACAAGATAGCCTAGCTAAATTCTGAGCCTTTTAGACCAAGTTCGATTACTATGATACTAAGGGCAACCGCAGATCAAGCAAAAATCGAAGATTGGACAAAAGCGCTTGTGTCTATGAAAAACTATCTTTTTATCACAATCTGCAGCCTATAAAATGACAAATTTCCCCTACCAAAAATATTATAGCACATATTTTTGTAAGCGGTAACATCGCAGAAATAACTCTATTTAGATAAGTTTTCTATTTGCAGTAAATTTTCTCTTTTATCTATAGAAATAAGTTTACTTTCTTTGGTAATCAGGATAAAATAGGATTATGATATACTTTCTAGCAGTCTTTTATTTCTTTTTAATCCCCTTTCTAGCTCAATCCTTAGTTAGGTATTTTGACCTTAAACGGTTCAGCATCAAATTCCCAGACCTCTCCCTTCCCTTCTTAGCTTGGGCTATTATCTATGTCTCTGGTATCTACTTTTCTCACAGCTTCCTGCCTCAGTACTTACTCATGATGTGTTTGCTGGCAATTGCAACCTGCCTCTTTATTCTAAGGCGAACAGGTAAAATTAAAGTTTTTTCTTACAAGCGCTTCTTCAAGCTATTCTGGCGAATGGGCTATCTCTTAACAGCAATTTTTTATATTGTAACAGTTATTTTAATTGCTCTAAAATAATAAATAATCCACCTGTTAGGCTACAGGTGGATTATTTATTTTGTATTCCTATAAGAAAAATCTGAAATGTTATTGGGATCGAAAGAACAGATTGCCAGATTCAGCGAACTATCTCGGCAAAATGTCGTCTTAATTTCACAGTCAGATCCCCCTTTGGCATTAGCCAATATTTCCTGTCAACCAGGCGGCGATGAAGACAATCGCAAAGCCAAATAAGTAAATCAAACCAGCGATAGATAGCCCATTAAGCCAACCAGGTAATTTTTTCCCTTGACTATTAACTAAACTGTAATTCAGGTAAGCAAAGAATGGTGTTGTGATAAAAGAACCTATCATGGCAAATTGAAGCATTTGTGCCACTTGACCAGAGAAAAGATAAACGATAAGTAGACCAGCAATTGAAGTAAGACTCATCCAAATCGTCAATGAGATCTTGGTCGTTTTTTCCTTATTGAAAAGAAGTCGGAGCGCCTCGTCGTTGGCCCGTGAGTAACCATCAATAACAGTGATGACGGTCCCAAAAATACACAAGAAGGCAATAAAGGTAATAAGCGGCTTAGCCCATGCTCCCAAAGAGGAGGCGTACATCTGAACAAATTGAGAAATATAGGCTGCCGAAGCACTTTGAACAGCTTCACCATTACCGTACTGGATAAGTGCGCCTAAGGCCAGAAAGATAAAAGCTAGGATAGCCGTTCCAATGTAGCCGACATTGAAATCAAACATTGCGTCTTCTTCATTGAAGTCAACTGTCTTGCGCTTTTCCACTGACCAGAGAGAATTGATCGTTGAAATTTCAATTGGTGCTGGCATCCACCCCATAAGAGAAATTAAGAATGGTAAAGAAGCAATTGTCCAAGGAGATACGGCTTCAAAATCAGGAGCATATTCACGATGCTTAAAAAGGGCAATCACTACTGCCAGAACGGTCGCAATTGTCAGCGCCGACATAATCCATTTAGATAAACCATCAAGAAAGCGGTAGCCGCCAAGAAGCAACATCCCCCAAATAATCACAATGATGATCGTCGTCAACTGATTAATACCAAGTCCCCACGAGCTAGGAACTGCGCTAGCAACGATGGCGGCACAGAGAATTCCCACTCCTGCCGTGTTGATCACAGCCGAAAAGATATTCAAAATAAAGTAAACAATCAGGTAAAGCTTGCCCTTTTCGGCATAGCCTTCAACCAAGTTTTTACCTGTCTCAGCAGTATACTGCGATCCAAAACGGAAAAAAGGATACTTAAAAACATTAATCAAGAGGACTAATATGGCTAACTGCCAGCCAAATTTTGCTCCTGCCTGTGTCGATGATACGATATGTGAACCACCAACGGCCGCCGAAGCCATAAGGATACCAGGTCCTAAGGCTCTTAATTTCGTTTTCCAAGTGGATGTAGATTGCGTTTGTTCAACCATAGTTGACTCCTATCTATAGAATATTCTGACTTTTCTGTCAATAATGATACTATTATAAAGCCTTATGCTGTTGCTGTCAAGTCAGTTTTTGAATATTCCACTCTATTTTCAATCTTTTAATCTGTATTAATTTAGCTGAGAATATCAAACAAAACAGTCGCGCCCCCTTGGGCATTTTGCTATAATGAAGAAAACCTTATGTATAAAGTAAAGGATAGATTATGAAACTCATTTCTTGGAATATCGACTCCCTTAATGCTGCTCTAACGAGTGAGTCAACACGCGCTCAGCTTTCCCGTCAGGTTATTGATACTCTAATTGATCAAAACGCTGATATCATCGCTATACAGGAAACTAAACTCTCTGCCAAAGGACCAACCAAAAAGCATATTCAAATCCTAGAAGACTATTTTCCAGACTACCGTCATGTTTGGCGCTCATCCGTCGAGCCTGCACGCAAGGGCTACGCGGGAACCCTCTTTCTCTATAAAAAGAATCTTCCCGATCCCATCATAACCTATCCTGAAATCGATGCTCCATCTACCATGGACAGTGAAGGCCGTATCATCACGTTAGAATTTGATAAATTCTTTGTCACTACAGTCTACACCCCAAATGCCGGAGACGGGCTCAAACGCTTGGACGAACGCCAGATCTGGGATCAAAAGTACGCTGAGTATCTAGCCCAACTTGATGGCCAAAAACCTGTTCTAGCCAGTGGGGATTATAATGTTGCCCACAAGGAAATCGACCTCGCTAACCCTAGCAGTAACCGCCGTTCTCCCGGCTTCACAGACGAAGAACGTGAAGGCTTCACCAACCTGCTGGCCAAAGGCTTCACAGACACCTTCCGCTACAAACATGGCGACATTCCCAATGTCTATACTTGGTGGGCACAGCGCAGTAAGACCAGCAAGATCAACAACACCGGCTGGCGCATCGACTACTGGCTGACCAGTAACCGCATCGCTGATAAAATTATCAAATCTGATATGATCAACTCAGGCGACCGCCAAGACCATGGACCGATTTTGTTGGAGATCGATTTATAACATTCCATATAGAAAAGCCACCTATACAAAATGATATGGTGGCTTATTTGTATATTGACGTTAATGCTTATTACTATTAACACTGTAGACCTTACTATCTATAGAAATAAGGTGCCTTACATCTTATCTTCCTATTGAACCATTAGGAAACTATTTTTTTAAGATGACGAATCTGTAAAAAGCTAGCTCCTAACACGATTAACACGGTATAGAGAACCAGTCTCAGCCATTCAAAACTTGTAATCTCTGGATTAACAGCAGTCATCTGATTCATGGAAGCGGCCAGTTTAGCAAAAGGGAGCACATATCCTAATTCTGGGACTATGTGTTGCGCCGTTAAAATAAAACCAAACACACCGATTCCCCAACCGAACTAGACAAACAAAAATAGAGCAGTAGTCACTACTAGCTACTGCCTTACAATATTATTTTTGTGCCCCCTTACGAATGAGTACCATATCTCTACAAAGAATTTGATCTCACCAAACCAGAGAACAATCACCGTTTTCTTGACTTCGCCGATGAAGATCACAGTGCTTCACTACTCTGCTAGAAGAAGGTTCCACTGATAGCTTTTGCTATAAATACAGTGACATTCTATCTATTCCTGATAAGTACAGCAAGGCCAGTAAGATCAGCAACACTGGCTGGCGCATTGACTACCGGCTAACCAGCAACCCATCGCCAATAAAATTACCAAATCTGACATGATTGACTCGAGTGACTGCCAAGACCATGAATCAATTTTGCTCGAGATTAATTTACAGCTAATAACAAAAAGCCTGACCTTTTAATTAAAAATTTAGATGGTAGTCCATTGCTTCACACTAGCCACCTGCTTGGCATCTTCGGCAATCGTTTTCAAATCGTGATTGCCAGAATTAGGAATCACATATTCTTTACCAAGATAAACTGCTCCTAGCCAGCGCATAGCATTGTTGAGCCAGTCTTTTTGGGTTGTGATACGGATAACATCACCCGTAAAGGCCTTGATATCACTCTTAATATCCGCAATAGTTTGCTGGGCCTCAACCTTATTCGAAGGAAGACTAAATTCTCCTTGAAGTTTCTCCCGAAGGGAATCATAAGCTTTATTCCCTAAATAAGCAACAGATGGAATATAAAGCGGAGCTGCATTATAAACAACCGTTGTGGCAACATTCTTTTTCAAGGCTACCCGCTGAGCGACATTGCCACCCAAGGAATGACCGGTAATAACAATGTTCCCAGCCCCATACTGGCTGGCAATCTTATCGTAAAAATCATAAGCTGGCTGGTAATGTTGCCCACGTGCTAAACCAATCCCAATTAAATCGGCTCCCAGAGCATCTTGCAATTCATTGCCATCATTATTAGTAGCTGTATAAGCGATAATAACCTTACCGCTGGCTTTATCTCGAAAGGCAGTCCCGCTGGTCCCTGTTTGATGGTCATAGAAATCGCTGAGGTAGGTCAGATTATTGGGAACGACGCGCCCAGCCTTCTGAATTTCCGCTAAAATAGTGGCATCGGTAGCGCCCCTGAGACGAGCTTTTTCAAACTCAAGTGTCAGAGCTGCAGCGTCTAAAGTAGAAATACCAGATGAGCGACCGTCCAAAATTTTATTGATCTCTGCACGCTGAGCATCTGAGGCGGTAACTTGATTATCCACAGAAACTGGCTCTGAGGTCTGTTTTCCCGCGATACCTTTAGTTGTAGTTGTTGACTGCTCCGATTGACCAACGAGCTGAGGACTTTGGGCATAGACTACACCGCCAGCAGAGGCAGGCGTGACAGAGTTCCCCTCGGCTCTTGGATTGGCTGGATCAGCAGTAGTTTGATTAATCTCAGGTGAATCCTGATGATCGTCTTGTGTAGCGATAGAACCTGCTTGGGGCTGGTTAGCTTTAGCCACCTCCTCTGTAGAAGCAGGTTGGCTATTAGTTGTACTTTCTTCTGCTTGAATAGATTGATCAGAGCTACTAACTTGATCCCCATCACCAACGACTGATTGATCGTTCTGAGTTACTTGAACCGCTTGAGAATCCTGAGGCTGGCTCTCGGCACTAACAGATGATGTAGTCCCAACCGTCATCAGAGATAGACCAGCCATAGTTGTCACAGCAATTGCCACCCATTGTTTCTTCACTTTGTGAAGTTTATAGTGTGTAGTTTTCATTAATTATTTCCTCCTTAATTTATAACATTTTCATGAACTACTAGTATCCTAGCATCTCTTTTTATGATTTTTAGAAATTCTCAAAAGTGAATTTTTTTAATTTTACGTCTGTCAACGGGTGCTGTTAGAGGGGAGTACGTATCAGTTACATAACTATGTTCAAAATAAGCATTACCAAGTTTATTGTTTTCTGTTGCTTGAGTTAGGTAAAGCAACAGTCATTTTTGTGATAAAAATAAGGATAAGCAAAATGAATGAAATAATAACTCCAGAGCTATATAGACCAGTAGTTTTGACTGAAAGACTATGAAATTCCTTAGAAACATAATCGGCGACTATAAATACTAGAAAGTTAAATAATAAAGCAACGATGAAAGTTGTTGAAGCATGAATAAGACCCTCACAAAAACGAACAAGGCCGATATCCCTTCTTGTTAATCCTAGTAAATCAAACTGATTGGCATCTTCTCTAGCCCTGTCAGAAGCTAATACGGTGATCGAAATAATATTGGCTAGTATCAGTAAAAGCGGAGCCAAAAGATACATGAGAAAAGAAAGTAAAGCATTCACCTCTCCTGTACTTGCTAAGAATATTTGAAAGCCTGAGATGAGAGTAACCGCCATTGTCACAGACGATTGCAATAACTTTAAATAGGAACGATCGTATACTACTAGCCATTTGGAAATGGTAAAATGATAATCTAAGAAAGAAAATAGGTAGCTCAATCCTTCAATGACAAATATCTGTATGTAGGGAGAAATGAATTGAATCATCATCAGATTCACTAATAATAAAGTAGTTACTAGACTCATTTTTATAGCAATAACATCTCTTTCTACTAGATTTAAAGGTAGAAAAACTACGACAATACAAGCAATCCAAGAAGAAAGAAGTAATAATACCATAACTGCTTTCCCCATAGAAAGAGACAGATTTCGTTTCTGCTGTCCCGAAACTTTCTTTAAATTTTTCCATGAGTAGCGATATCCACTAATAGCAGCGATGCCAGATACAATTAAAACTGGCAATAAACAGCCAAACATATCAAACGAGATTGATAGAGGAGGCATTAAATCTTTTCCAACTTTCAATTGTAGGTAGTTATAAAACTTCTGAGTCGCAAAAATAGACAGAAAGGAGCCAAATAGACTGGTAATAAAGGCAATGATAAAAAGCTGCCCACTGATAAGAAAGGACAACTGTGAACGGTTAGCTCCCAAAATTGTCCATAGTTCATAATCTTTTTTAAAAAGAGACATTAAAAACTGGATAAGTCCTGAAACCAATAAGAACAAGGTTAAACCACCAAATACAATCAATCCATTAAAGATGACAGATGGTCCATTATCACTATTAGCTAGCGATGGATCTTTTGAAATGCTTATAATACCATTTACTGCTATTCCTGCAACTAGACTAGCTACAAATAGAACTGGCACCGTACCCAGCCATTGCTTTTTAGAATATTGAAACTGATAATAAATCAATCCTAGCATAGAATCCTCCTTAGTTATGCTTATCTGTCTCTAAGGCTTGGTAGAGATCTTGAGCTGAAGGGGCTTGTAACTCTTTATAAATATTGCCATCTTTCAAAACCAAAGCCCTATCCGTATAAGAAGCCAATTCGATATCATGGGTTACCATAAAGACACATTTCCCTCTGTTAGCCATATCTCGCAATAAATCAAAAATGACTTTTCTAGAAGTACTATCCAAAGCACCTGTAGGCTCATCAGCAAAGATAAGCTGACTATCTGATAAAATTGCTCGAGCAATTGCGACTTTCTGTTGTTCTCCACCTGATAAAGTATTGACAAATGAATTCATATCTGCTTGAAATTTCATTTGTCTCAGTAAATCCCTAATCTCTTGTTTATTCACCTTTTTATGGGATAAACGTAAGGGTAAAGCGATATTTTCTATAACTGGTAAAGCAGGAACTAAGTTATAAGATTGAAAAATAAAGGAAATATTCTCTTGCCTTAGCTTAGCGAGTTTTCTATTATTAAGCTTATAAGGGGCAACATCATTTATCATGACATCCCCGCTTGTCGGTTCCAGTAAACTAGAAATACATTTTAATAGTGTAGACTTTCCCGAACCACTGACACCTAAAATAGAGATAAACTCCCCATATCTTGCCGTAAGTGAAATATCTTTTAACACCGAAACTGCCTTGCTCTTATCTAATTGAAAGCTTTTAGATACGTGAGATGCAATTAAAGCACTTGCCTTTTTCATATGCCTTCCTTCCTATATTGAATGAAACCAATTACAATGAAGAAACTAATTTCCAATTTGTTCCAAAAAATAATTCAGCACATTGATTGTTAGATTAATATCTTCGTTTCTTAATCCACTATGGCCAGCATTATAGTTCAAATAAATCAAACTATGAATACCACGCTTTCTTAACTCATTAGACCATAGGATGACATCATTATTATTAATATAAGAATCCATACCCCCTATAAGACTAATTACTGTTGTTGGTGAACCCTTGGCTTTGTCAATATTTTGCATAGGAGAATAGCTCCTGATATAAGCCTTAACATCAGGGTTAGTAATATCTCCCCATTCTAAAGTCTCAGTCTTAGAAAGAGGATCTTCTCCCTTCAAAAGAGTACTGTAAGGATCAATAAAAGGGGAGAAAAGAAGCAGAGCCTTAAACATGTTACTACACTCGTTCAAAACTGCACCGGCTATAATACCTCCAGCACTAGAAGTCATCAGGCCAAGATGATTTTTATCTGCTATTTTTTGCTTTATAAGGTAATTCACCCCTGTAATAAGGTCTTCTATAGAATTCCATTTATTCATTCCCTTACCAGCCCTATACCATTCTCCTCCTAAAAATCCTCCACCTCTGACATGAACTGTTATATAAACAAATCCAGCTTCTATCATAGATATTATGAAAGGATCTGGTTTGATACTATCATCTTGTCCGTAAGCACCGTAAACATTTATCACGCAACTTTTGTCCTGAGGAAGTGCATTAGATGTTTCAGATTTCCAAAGAATTGATATCGGAATACGAACACCACTAGGGTCTTTCTCTGTCCATATTGTTCTATATCTGTACTTATCACTAGAATTGTCTAGGAAAACTGGAACACTAAATTCTGTTTTAAGAAAATTGTTATCAATTTCATAACTTAAAATAGTCTCTGCAAAAAGCTCTTTCTGCGAAAACAAAATCAAACTGTCTGAAAAAGAATTTTCATAAATTAATGTTTTCTTCTGGAATTCTATTTCTACTTCTTCAAACACGATGGAAGTCGAATACGATTTTAAACGTAGTAATAGATACGAATGCTGAAACTGAGTAGAGGTATTTAGTAAGATGTTTTTTCCTATACATTTAAGATCACTTATAAGTTTTGTCGACTTTAACGTTACCTCAAACATTTCACCGTTTGTTAAATCTTTAAAAGCAAGTTTTCTTTTCTTACATCCTTTTTGTTTTTTTACATAGAGGAAGTATATTGAATCTTCTAATATCATAATATCATAATATCTTGGTAGAACTGCTTCTTGTATTATCGTATAACTACATAATTTTCTTTTTTCAAACATATATAGAAAAAGAGATCCTTTTTGAAAGTCCATAGATTTTACAAGGCAACTATTACTATTAATTCCTCCTGTTACAATCTTTATTCTACAAGCTACATTAGATTCAACATATAGTAGTTCATCAGAATCAGTTCTAAAATTTCTATAATATAATTTACTTGGTCTAAAATCCTTATCAGTTCTACAAAATATGAGACCTTCCTCACTAAAAAAGAAAGAACTTTCTAATGAAATATTGTGAATATAATGGAACACAGTCAAGGATCTTTTTCTCAAAACAACTGCATCATAATTGCCTTGTTTTTCAACTATTAATAGCAGTAACTTCCCCTCATTAGATAGACTAGCATGCCATACTTTACATCCATTAAATTTAGATGATAGATCGGCTATGTTTAAAATAATTTGAGATTGATTCTCACTAAATTTCGAAGTATAACTTAACTTTGGAGTCCAATCCTCATCGGTAGATTTCCATTCTCTAAGTATTCCTGAACTAGGAGGATTCCAATTTTCAAATCTATACCAAAAGCCCCCTCTTCTAAAAATCAAAGAATCTTGAGTTCTAGGAATTGCTAATGATTTAGTAATAATCTTTGAAAAAGCTGAATGACTCTCTATAGTGTCTAAAAACTGTTGATTATTATTTAAATTCATAATAAATACTTTCTAAGCACAGTCAAATGGTCGGTAATAATTCCAATTTATTATTTTGTAAAGAAGCTAAGGCCAGAGCAATACCCCCAAAACCTGAAGCAACATCCGTTGTAATTTTTAAACCATTATCTCCTGCTAAAATAAGCCCTTCCTCCATCCTAGCAAAGTAGGGATACAAGCCTTGAATTAATTTTTGTTGACTTTTAACAATGTTAAAATCATTAGAATATAATTTTTTCGATAATTCCAAGCCACTAAGACCATTAAATAATCCGGGGAAGACACATATATTGGGAGTGACCGCCTTCTCCAACAACTCTGCCTTCATCAAGAGTTCAGAAGATATAAATTCTCTGTTTCTACCCATTAATAACAATACACCTGCACTTCCATTTGATAAATATGGTAACATTCTATGCCCTTGCTGGTACTGAAGAGCTCCTCTTTGATCATATCCATAACCACGCAATTCTGTCTCAATTGCTAAGTTCAAACAATCCTTGAATTTTTTATCTGAAGTAAATCTGTAAGTTTCTCCAAATAGCCATCCTAAGCCTGCATGCCCATAGAGTAATCCTGCCTCATTCATATAAGGATCATTACTTTGGTCATTACTAGTTCCTACTTTACAAAAATCTTGAGGTGCATTTTTATACTCTGTTGCTAAGATATCTAACTCCTTATAGATACAGCTTTGAATCTCAGCATTCATGACATCATCCTTAGATTTAGCAATTAAATATAAACCTACTAGCAATACGCCTGCTCTTCCATCATAAAGTGTTTTTGAGGAACATTTTTTTAGCATAGGAATCATATGTTTAGCAAATAACTGCCTAGCTTTGTCTTTTTCCCCAAGTTCATAAATTAACCATATAGTCCCAGCAATTCCATCAAATAAGCCTGGCAGAACATCAGAGGTACTAAAGTCTGAAACAGCTTTTCGGATAATTTGATCTTTAATTTTTTCGTAACCAGACCAATGCTCTGGATCAATAAGAGAAGTTAATTTATTTAGACTCCACAAAATACCAAGATCTGAAAAAGCAATTCCCTGATTAATTGATACCCCATAAAAATGAACAGGAAATAATCGCTCGTGGGATACATTCTTCCATTTATTAGAAACTAAGTCCAATCCACGTATTAATGACAATATAGTTTGTTCAATATTTTTACCATTTTTATCGAAATCTTCACTATTAAAAGGTTTGATAATCTTTTTATCCGATAGTACCGGTACTTTGGGAACTCTCTTTCCTAACAAATCTAACAATTTTTCTACTGTTTCTATATCTTTTTCAGAATAAGATAATTTTTGAAAAAGACCATTTGCTATTTTGCGTGTTTGATTTCCATAATCATAAACTAAATCTGATTGTATAATAAGTGGTAAATACAAGTAGTGAGCAACTTGCTTTACTCCATACCAATCAATATAACTAGGTTTATTCTTTCCCCAAGACGTAAAGCCAGGAGCAGCAATTCGATGTTCCACCTCATTTTCATCACTAAATACTGCCTGTTCCCAGTCAACTAAAGATATTTGACCATCTTCATCCACCAAGATATTTGCCACATGAATATCCTGATGATAAACATTTTTTGAATGCGCCTTATCTACTATAGAGATTAATTGTTTAATAATAGACTGGATTCTCAGTAAATAATCCTTCTTATCGTTCTCATTACTTTTATATATAGGGAAATTCTGCGTGACCCATCTATTCAAAGGAATACCATTCATATGTTGGACCCCCAAAAATTGATGTTCCCACAACTGTCCGCTCCAACAAGCATCAGGAACTGCACTAACATCTGATAATAGCATTAAAGCCTTTTTTTCAGACTCAAGTCTATCGAAAGAATATATCTCGTTAAAATCTAATCCCGTATAGGGCCTAGCTTCTCTCAAAATTATTTTCTGATGATTCTTCTTTAGTGTAGCTTTATAAACACCTCCACTATTAGAAAATTTGATAACACTATCAACTGTAAATGGCAATTCACTGTCGGTATCCTCAGCAGTTGTTTGAACCCAATCTTCTAAGAATTTCGGAAGTGGAATACCTTCTGGAACCACGAAGCTAGGACCTCTCGTATCTTTTACAATTTTATTTGACACTAGTAGCTCATCAATCTTTAAATCTGGTTCTTGATCAGGTATACTTGGCCTAAAAACACCATATCTTAGATATATTGGTCCTTTTTGCCAACGTTTATCATTAAGTATATATGGTCCATGGAATCTTTCTAACAATGGTTCTAGCGTATTCAAAAACAGTTCCAATTTAGACTGATCAGGATAACATGTGATAAATTTACCAGAAAACCCTCTATCAACTAATTTACCATTTCTTAAAATAAAGTTCTTCTCGGTACTTAAATATTTGAACGAAACCTTAAGTTCATGACATACATTTGCAACTACCGATAATATTTTATGTGAATCACTGAAATTGGAACTTACATGTACTTTCCAACCCTGTCTTTCGGTCACCCTACCTATTGGGTATTGTATTGTCCATTCTGAATCATTTGATAGTTCATGCCAATTATAAGGTAGGGGAACTGAATATTTTTTTGAGTTATCAACAGAATATTGTGAAAAGGCAACAGTTTTCTGTACAAAATTTATAAAGTGTTTTTGTTAAGCGATGATTCGCTTCGTCATGGGTGTTTGGTAGTTGAGACTACCGTGAATACGGTGATGATTCCACCAGTGGACATAATCTTTCGTTTTTAGGGTTAATTCTTCTAGCGAATGGAAGGTCTCTTGGTTGATAAACTCCAGTTTGAAGGAACGATAAGTGCTCTCAGCTACGGCATTATCATAGGGACAACCAGCCTGACTTAGAGACCGAGTGATGTCAAACGCCGCCAACATCCCATCAATCAAAACATTGTCAAACTCCTTGCCACGATCAGAATGGAACAGCTTGACTTGGCTTAGCGCATAAGGAATGCTTTGAATGGCTTCTTTGACGAGCTCTGCCGTCTTGTGCCAACCAACTGCCAGGCCAATAATTTCACGATTGAAGAGGTCAATAATGAGGCAAACATAAGCCCAGCGACTGTCAACGCGGACATAAGTCAAGTCAGTCACAAGCGTTTCCAGTGGTCTTTCTTGGTTGAATTGTCTGGCTAAATGATTTGGAATGAGTGCCTCATTTTTCCCTTTAGAATACGGCTTGAAGGCAGCCTTCTGGTAAACCGAAACGAGATTCAGTCTCTTCATGATGCGACGAATCCGACGGCGAGACAGGGTTATGCCTTCAGATTCCAGACACTTCTTGATTTTTCTAGCACCATATCTAGATTTACTGTCAAGAAAGAGACGCTTAACCATTTCTTCAAGATTCTCTTCAGATACTGGTTCTACAGCTTTGTAATAATAGCTAGAGCGAGGAATGTTCAAACAACGAAACATAGCGGAAATGCTGTATTTGTCTTTGTTCGCAGTGATTATTTCCCTTTTCGTGCCATAATCACTGCCGCTTGCTTTAGGATATCGACCTGCATTTCCAACTCTTTGTTACGTTTCCTGAGTGCGATCAGCTCACGCTGTTCATCGGTAAGGTTATCGACAGTCTTAAAGGAACCAGTCGTTCGTGCCTGTTTGACCCACTTGTCAAAGGTTGAAGGGGTTAGCTCATATTCTTTGATGAGCTCGCTGCGTTTCATACCTGCCTTGTGAAGGTCAACGATTTGTTGTTTAAAGTCATCTGTGAAATGACGGCGAATTTTTCTAGACATATCTGTTCTCCTATTTTCTTTAGTGTAGAACACTTTATCATTTCTGTCTAGTTTAATGTAACCTATTCATTGTTCTGACGTAAAGAATAAGGGATTATCAAGATTAATATTGTATTGCATAATATTTTCCTCTTTAAATTATTACTTTCGAAATTTCACAATAATTGAACTGCATGCGGAATAATTAAACATTATCTAAATGTACTTGACCATTAGTAACTGTCAAGTGATGGCTATAATTTTTCTTGATATTATTATCATAATGATGGGCAACTTCTAAAACTGTTATATCCAAATCTTTGAAAAGGTTCCTAATCCTCTCAGAAGATTTTATATCAACTGCTGAAGTTCCTTCATCCACCAATAGAATTTGTCTATTGTGTATTAGCGCTCTTGCAATTTCAATTCTTTGTTTTTGACCTCCTGACAACTCTTTTCCTTGCTCACCATAGTTTTTATCTAAACAATCTATACCAAGCTCCTCTATTAATCCCAATTTATCTAGCATAGAAACTAGATCATGATCATCAATATTCCTGAGTCCCATCAAAATATTGTCTCTTAAATTAAGTTCAAAATAATAAGGTTCTTGTTGAATTCTTGATACTAGAGAGGGATTGATTGCAGCTTCTTTTACACCGTTACTCATAAGAATTTCACCTTCCGTTGTTTTTAACTTTCCTTGTATAAGATCTAATAAAGTAGTCTTACCACTGCCTGAAACTCCTGTAATTAAAACCTTACTACCATAAGGAATCGTTAAAGTTGTATTTTTAAATAAGATACTGTCAAACCCAAACGCAACATCCTTAAAAACAATATTTGGATTATTAATTACTATTTGCGCATCTCCCGTAATTTTATTAATTTCTCTATTTTCAAAAATGATTTCTTTAATTTTATTTCTAGTGGTCTTTGTCGATTTTATCATCCGAAGATTCTCCGACAAATTTCTAAGAGGAGGGATTACTCTGTCACTAGCCAAAAATAGAGCTATAACAGCTCCTGCTTCAAGCTGTCCTTTAACAACCAAGACTAAAGCGATACTGACAGGAATTAAATATCCTAACCAAGATAACATAGCCGACATAAATCCTACTATCGCATGCTTATTTCTCAGTATTTCTGAACTACTTTCCATATCATTAATCGCATGTCTTGTACGATTCAAAAAAGTCTCAAAAGCATGATAAGTAGATATTTCATAATATCCTTGGAAGAAATCTTTAATATTTCTTATAAATTTACTATTTTCAGATGTATATTTATCTGTTGCTCTACCTAATATATTTACAAAAATAAACGATGGTATCATTGGAAACAATGAGCATATAATAAACAACAATGAGATAATCGGGCTAAGATAAATTAAGTAAACTAGCGAAATTAACCCCATAAAAAAATAGTATACACTTCCCAGTATAATGGCAAAATATTTTTCTTCTATTAATTGCAAGTCAACTGTCAACGTTGAAATAATATCTCCAGAATCCATTTCCAAATCAACAGTATTACTGGAAGCTTGCATAATAGCCATCTTATATTTTTGATTCAAGTACTTAATAATATTGTTATTTAAGAAATTTACAATCATACTAGCCACTTGCACAAGCAAATAAACAAGGAATCCGTATAAAAACAAATAAAAGATATCCTGAACTGAAGATGAAGCGTTGAATTTAGTCACAGACGAAATTACTTGTGACATTACTATACCGTCACACCCTGCTACGAGCATAGCAAATAGCAAAATAATTACTTTAAATTTGGGAATGTCTCTCAAAAACTCTTTGATAGTCATAAAAACTCCTTACACTAATTAAACAAACTCTAGATAACTAGTTTAAAGCACTCAAAACATTTAACTAATACTAAAAAATAATGATTCATATTTAATTTTTGACAATCAAAATAATTATCTCTATTTTCCTCTCAATTTCTGAATGGTTACTACCTTAAATTTTTAGAAATAAGGAGTTTCAACTCACAAATACTACCTTTATGCTAGCTCTCTTATTCCCAAAAATTCAAAATAATATTTAATTATTCTATCAGATCTGAAGATAAAGACTACTATGCATGTAGAAATCAACACATAATCATGGACTTATAATGCTAATAAAGCTTCTCAGGTCATAAACTTCATTGACTTCTCCCAAGAGGAAAAGGAGTTAATTGTAATTTTAAAGCTTTCTCTTGGGACACATTCCTAAATAAAACCACTTCCAAAAATCGTAATTATATTGGAAGTGGCTATTAATTCTATAATTAACCAATATTATAAAATATTAATATTGATCATAACTAGACCGAGATACGGAATCTAGCTGAGCGGAAGATTAATTATCCACAAGCTCCAATACTAACCGTACTCCAACGGTGACATCCGCCACCACTTAATGAGCTAACCCCTCTCATACCATCAACTTCGTTGATTTCCTCTTCAACAGGCAGTGTTTGCAATTTCAAAATTTCTTCTGACATATGTTTTTCCTTCTTTCTATAAAATTAACCCGTGGTGCTAGTTTATTTTTTAGTTCACAAAAAAGTCCATTTGGATTATGCTGTTAGTGATCAAACGAACAGGAGTTATCCAAATGAACCACTTACATTATACCGCTAAACATCATCACTTA
>NZ_JBZFUM010000012.1:0-62516 GCF_058314535.1 Streptococcus sp. ELY_125
TATAATCTGGCTTTTCTTTGTGAAACATGGCCTTACCTCACAAACTGTTTTCTTTTAGTATACTCCTAAACAGAGCAAAAAGCTCTTAGAAATGTAATTCCAAGAGCTTTGTCTTCAGTCTGAAACGGCTAGATAATTTCTAGTCGTTTTAGTATTGCTGCCATTTTTTGAATTTAGTGGGTTTGTAATCTTCAGACTTAAAGGTAGAACCACAGTTAGTGCATTTATATCTTGGCTGAGAATTAAAGAACATAAGCTGTAATTTTCCATATCCGCATTTTTCACAAGTTTCTTTGATTTCGTGTAAAGAAGTTGCATTTAGTACGTTGGTTGTTTCTGATGGAAAGTACTTGTGTAGAAGAGAAATTAAGCCTATTCTATCAATAAGAATGATATCATTAGAAAATCTATCAATAGCTGTTTTATGGAAATAACTTGTTGTAATATAGACTCGATTTTTTCCAAAATTTTCTGTGTGTCCCATGAATTGAGAGATTAAATTTTTTCCAATACGATCATGATTTGTTTGAGGTGAATAAGATTTGCATTGGATAGCTATGATGGGAGTCATGCTATTTTGTTCGTAGATTAGTATATCCTGTTTGTTATCATGGTAACCATCATTATTTTTAGCTATATAGCCCATTTTTTCGAATACTTTTATGACAAGATTGACGAGATTTTTCCCATTATAGTCTTCTTCGGAACTTAATATTTTATGAATCATTTTTTCAATTTGAAATGATTTTTGATCATAAGGACGTCGTTCTTTTATGTCAGTGTAATTGAGTAAACTTTTTAAGTCGTTTTTTGTTTGGTTGTTGTTTTTAAATAGTCTTTGAAATAATTTCATGATAGTGTTCCTCCTTTGTTGTCGTTAAAAAGTTTTTTTGCTTCTTCTTTTACTAAATTCTCAAATTTATCGGGGATAAAAGCATTTTTCATGTAATCAAGGTAGTTAAAGCTTTCGTCAATGGGATATTCTAGATTGACAAGATTCATAAAATCTATAATACGATTGGCTTCAGCTGCTTGTTCTATGCGATGGGAGAAGGTCTCGCTTTGGCTGAGAACATTTTGGGTATCTTGATTAAGGAGATGGGCTTTTTCGTGGAGTAAGACATTTATTTTTTCTGTATCAGATAAACTTTCATCTATCAAAATAAAAAGATTGTCAGAAGCGCTGAGGTGCCTGCCTTTTGCTTTTCGCAAGGGACAGAAGATAACAGTAGCACCAAGTTTTTCAACGCTTTTGACAATCTCTGATAGATTCATATTATTTATTTTTCTGATTTTTGAAGTAGTTTCTGAGGACGTCTTTAATAATTTCACGGTCTTCATCGGATAGAGGCTCGCCTTCATAACCGACAGACGTTTCAATAGCACGATCCAGTTCTTTTTCTAGTTCTTCACCTTCTGGAATGTCATGTCTGAGGTTTGAATTGCCGAGAAGGTAGTCAGTTGAGACATCGAAAAATGAAGCAAATTTTTTAAGGGTTTCGCTTGATGGCTTACGTCCACCGTTTTCTGTTCGTGCATATTGGGGTTGTGTCATGTTTAGTTTTTCGGCTATTTCTTTTTGGGTTAAGCCAGCTTCTAAACGTAGGGTTTTCAGGCGTTCTGGGAACATATTTTATCCTTTAGAAAAAAATTTTAAATTTTTTTCAAAAAACTATTGACATTATACCCATCTGGTTATATAATTTAAACATAGCCAAAAGGTTATAAAAATCTAGTTAATCTTATCTAAAACAGTAAAGTATGATTTAGTTAAGTATGAAAAAGATGAGATTAACAAAAAGATTTTCTTAGTTCATTGAAAAATTAATAAAAAAGTGCATTAGACAACCCTAGGCAGGACTGAATAACACACATAATTATATGTAGCAGTTTAATTATAAGTTATTTTAGCTAGTTTGTCAAAGAGTGGTTGACTATGTGCTGGGCTTTGTCTAGTGTGCCTGCTTGGATGAAACACTAGGAAGTGCTGGCCTTGGTAGGTCGGAGGCAGGACTAGAGTAACGCAGAGTGAGATGTATTCTTTAGAAATGCGGGCGCTAGGTAGAGTATCTACTGAAAAGAGTGTGCGAGGATAAGAGCACGCAATAAGCAAATAAATGAAGTAAAAGATGTGTAGTCAACTACATATTTGGTAAGTTAAATATTATGTGAAATTGATAGGTGTATGATGGTGCATATCTTAAGCGGGACAATTTGAAATTATTCAGATTGTCCTTTTTTGTTTGTGATAATTGAATAGGAAAATGGTCTGCCTAACAAGTGTTAGGGGACTTGTAAGAGAGATTAAACTAACAGGATTTAATCTTTCTTATAAGTTTGATTATGAAAGGAAGTGATGACAATTGAAGTTAAAGTGGTAGAAAAAAGTATTTATGTTGATGATCCTAAAGTGACGGTGTATCCAAGTTTTTATGGTTTGGAAGTTATACTTGAAGATAGTGAAGAGCTGGCTGTTACACCACTTTATCCTTTTACAACTGATTTGAGCAAGCGTAGTAAAAAAGCATTGGAAGAGTTTATTGATCAGTACGAGTATGAGTTATCATTGTTTTATCAGGGTAAAGGGCAGTATGCCAGTAAATCGATCATGGTTTCGCTTTTTGGCTTTGATACGGAATTGAAGGAGAAAGTAAAAAATCGTTGGTTTAAAAAGGGAGTCATCTTAAATTAAGATGGCTTTTTTGATGAAAGGAATGGTGTTATGAATCGTGAAGAATATTTAGAAATGGGAAAATATCGAACATTAGAATTGGGAAAAGAGACAATTTCAAGGTTGCGTGAACCCATTTTGCAGGAGTTGTTAGCAGGAGAAAAAATATCAGATGTACAATCGGGTTATTTGAAGGCTTTATCTGATATTGAAGATGTTATTTTAAGTGAGATGGAGAAGTTAGAGTATGAGTAGTGCGCAAAATTATAAGTCATTGGTAAAGACTTTGCAGGGAGTTGTATTATTACGTAGTTATGTATTTGAGAAGTTTGTATTGACTTTTGGTGAATTATTTGATGATCGTTTTAATGATTACGTTGATGAGCTTCGTATTTTATTTGAATTGGAAGATGAAATTATTGAGGATTTAGTAATATTGGATGGTGATGGTGTTTGTGATTCATGAAGTTAAATTGTCTGATGAATATTGGGGAGATGTTTTGAGTGGCCGTAAAACTTTTGAATTAAGGAAAAATGATAGGAATTATCAAGTAGGAGATTATCTTTGGTTGAGAAGGGTAGATGATTCATTAGAGAGATGTTTAGTTGAAATTATTTATAAGCTAGAAAATTATGTTGGACTTGAAGAAGGTTATTGTATATTGGGGATTAAATTGATATAAGAAAGCTTAGTGGAAAGAAGGATTAGGAGGCGGTGGTATGCTGATTTCTAGTATTTTAATACTTGGTTGAGAATTATTTAGATAGGGGTGAAACATATGATATTGGTGAGAGCACCATCGGAGAGGCATAAGAGATTGTGTCTTTTTTTGATTGTTGAGATGACTTAGATAAGTCTATAAAAGGTTTAATAAAGTGAAAATGAGGTGAAATTTAATGGAAATTACGAAGGTTTTTGTAGATCCTAATATGGTGTTAGGTCAAGATGTTTTTGTTTCAGGCATGGAAGAAGTGCGGGCAAATGATTATAACCCGGTATCTTACCGAGTATTTGAGGTATCGAGCCGTAAGGAGCCTTCCGCGTTTTTGATTGTTGAAGGGTTTAAGATGTCAGATGTGCCAGAAGGCCGTCAAAAGGTAGTCTTTCCACGTGGTATTGCCATTGAACGACGTTCTTTCCGATTTGGCGGAAAGCGAAAACGTGAAAATGTGTTTGTCGCTCCTGAAATGCGGATTATTAAGGGTAAATAACATTTGAAAATAGAAATTAGAGGAGAAAAAATATGACTATAAAGTATGCTGCTGATGTAATTGAATCATTTGATACAGATAAAACACTTGGAACTTTGAACTATTTGGATACGATTTTAAATCATCGTTGGGAAGATTATATTGATGAATCTGGTGATGAAAAACGCCGTGAAACAGATGATGTTGAAAGTGTGGATGTGAAGTTGTATTCATCGTCTGTTAATGGTGATATTACGGTGACAGTGCCTCCAGAAGCTAGAGTAGCCAAAATGACAGCTGAAAAGAATTACAATGAAGAAGTAACTTTGGTTGCACCTACGGCTCGTTTTTGGACAAGTACAGATACTGTCAATGATCGGCGTGTGGTAACTAGTGGGGTTAAAATCCGAGCAACGGATATTATTCCAGCTAAAAAGCCTGATCAGCCAAAGAAAGAAGGGTGATATGAATGAGCTTCTTTATGTATAAAGGTATTCGAATCCGAAGGTTTCATGAGAAGCTAAAAATTTTAATATTTGGATTATTTTCTTTGCCGTTTCTTTTAGGGATTGGATGGGTTACTTACAATCATGTAGATCTATTTCGGTATGATCCAATGAAATATGGGGCGATTTTATTTGCTAGTTTGCTGGGAAGTCTGTTGCTGGTATTATTCTTACAGGAGTTTTGCTACCAGCATTTTTTATTTTTTGCTCGATTAGAAAATTTGCGAGTTGTCTCCCATTTTTTGTTGGAAAATAATTTTTATATTGTCAAGAGAGTTCAACGCGATCATAGAACTATTGAACGTATTAGATTACCGAGAGTTTATTTGAAGCGAGATCGTTTTGGTGTTACGGTTGCTTTTCAGCTTCAGGGTAGTCGATTCCAAGAGCGTTTTATTGCCCTTGAAAAGCCTTTAGAGATCATGTTTGATGGTGATTTTATGAATAAACAGTTCACTAAAGGTTATGTTTCTTATACGATTGCTATTGATCAATTTTCCGGCCGTTTATCCATCTTCGATGTTGAAATGACTGATAAGGGAATTCGTCTGATGAAAGATGTTTACTGGGATTTTAATGACCAGCCCCATCTTTTAATTGGTGGTGGTACTGGTGGCGGTAAAACAATCCTGCTGATGGTTCTTATTTGGATTTTGGCTCAGATCGGATACGTCGAAATATTGGATCCTAAGCGTTCCGACTTTGTGGGATTAAAAAATATCCCAGTATTTAAAAGGCGTGTTTATTGGGAAAAAGAAGATATGCTTAACTGTTTGAAACGAGCGGAAGCTGAAATGGATAAACGATATGATTATATGACCAGTCACCCTGAGTACCAAGCTGGGAAAAAATATTATGCTTATGGCTTGAAACCACGTTTTATTGTTATTGATGAGTTGGCAGCTTTGGTCGCAAAGTTAGAAAGAGATTATGAATCGTCCAATGCCTTTATTGAGTATCTGACAGAACTTATCTTAAAAGGGCGGCAATCTGGCGTTATCCTTATTGTAGCTATGCAGCGGCCAGATGGTGAGTATCTTAAGACTTCTTTGCGTGACCAATTTATGAAACGTATTTCTGTTGGTCATTTGGAAGACATGGGCTATAAGATGATGTTTGGAGAAGCTAATGCTAGTAAAGTGTTTAAAAAGGTAGATGAAATCGATGGAGAAAAAATTTATGGCCGTGGTTATGTTGCCAATGGTGGTGAATTGGCTCAGGAATTTTATTCTCCAGTTGTGCCATTGGACCAAGGTTTCTCTTTCTTTGAAGAATATGCCAAACTTCCCGTTTTAGATGATCCATTGTTTGATGAGCAGGAAGAAGTAGAGACTGACACTATTGAGGAAGTGGAAGAAAGTTGGGACGATACTTTGTTGTCGCTGAATGATTTTGCTGAAAAGGCGTCTATTCCAGTTTCTACTTTAAGGAATCTAGTGAAATATATTGAGGAACAGGACTATGTTTTTGCTAGAGATAATGGGCAAATCGTTTTGGATGAGGCTGATGTCAATGTATTAGAAACACTGTTATTGGATAAGGATCGGCTTGGTTTGACCTATAAGCAGGTGGTCTTGGACTATTTTACCTCTACTAATGAACCAGCGTAGGCACGAAGGTCAAGGTCAGGGCGTAAGCCCGACCGACCTGTCCGACCTGAGCTGACAAGCGAGGTGGTTTTTGGGCATGCCGTAGGCAGGCCCAAAAAGCCTTAACCACCCGATACTAATAGGGGGGTTAAAACTAACACAAGCCTGAAAGAGCTTATGGAATAACTGTTTTCTAACAAGTCTATTAGTAACACAGAAAGGAGAAAAATAAGTGCTGTTGACTCATACGGAGCTGAAGCGTATCAGGCTTGAATTAGGATTTACTCAAAAGAAGATGGCTTCTATTATTGGCTATAGTTATTATAACTATCGTAATATTGAACAAGGTCAGCGGCAGATTTCCAAAGAATTTGAAGACCATTTATTCCATTTTTTAAATCGTAAATCTAAAACAAAGCTAGAAGGCTCTGTGGATTGGTTAAAAATTCGGTTTAAAACTTTGGATTTTAAACAAGTGATTGAGCAAGTTTTGAAATTGAAACCAGCTGATTTTTTCTTGGAAGAGAAAAGTCTCTATAACTATTCGAGTATGGTAACTTATGGAGCTATTCGGGTTCTTTATTCTGAGGATGAGAAAAAAGTTGAATCAGGAACCTTGATTGATTTAACTGGAGGTGGTTGTCGGGAGTTAGAATTATTGTTAATGCAACAGGGGCGTGATTGGTTCTCTTTTTTGCATGATGTCTTTTTATTTGCGGAAGAAACACGCAAAGATAGGGCTTTGGAAGATTATTTAGCGTTTCCACGTTTTGATATTGCTTTGGATGAATTGTATAAGGAATCTGGCAATATTGATTTGTTTGATGTGAAAGCTAGAATTTTTGCTAATAAAATTATTATGAAGCGTTTTAAAACCTTTACAGCAATTGAAGGGCTTAAGAAGGTTGACAGTCGCTTTGTGAATCAAGGATTAACACTTAATTTTGGCAGTCGTCAATCTAGTGTGATGATACGATTCTATCAAAAAGATTATGAGCAGGCGCTTTTAAAAGATGTGTCTGTTGACTATATTCGTGAGGCCTATAATTTTAAAAATCGCTATGAAATTGAATTACATGATACTAAGGCTTTTGATGTGATAAAAGAATGGTATACCATGGAAAATGATTTAACAAAAATTGGTGCCAGAATCCTTAATAATTATTTTGAAGTCATGGATTGGAATGGCCATTATGACAGTGAGTGGGATAACTTAGTAGGTGTTCAGGAAGGCTTTAAATTTGTGACTAGGCCTCGTCAAATTGATTATGCTAGAACTAAGCATTGGGTAACTAAACAGGTTTCTAGTGCGTTAAAGTTGCTTAAGATTGCTGATATTGTGTATCAAACTGATGAAGTATCAGAGATTATATCGGAAGCTTATCTTAGTAACAGTCATACTAAATTAGCTGAGGAAATTTGTGAACGAAATGGGGTGGAATTTGATGCCATTGTTGAACAGATATAAGCCTATTAATGTTCCTGAAAAGTTCAACCGCCCTATTCAACAGGTTCAGTTTCCCGTTGGCTATGATGACTTGTATTTAGAGTGTTACGATGTTGATTTGGTGAAAGATTTGATTGATTATTGGGGACTGCTGTATATCATCCCTAAAAAAGATTTGGAGGTCAAGTATGTAGAAGATTTTAGACAGTTAGATTTTAAAAATGAAGAGCATTTTCAGAATGCTGTTAAAAAGGCTGTTCGGCAGGAAGCGAGACGGCCTTTTTTTGATGAATTATTTACCCGGCCGTTAAAAGAAATGTCGGTCAATGTGAGATGGGTAGCTGAATTTTTAATTCAGACGGGTTATGCTCGGTTAGTGTTATAGGAGACATTTATGAAAAATAGAGATCCTACTTAGATAGAATGATTAAGGTGATAGAAGTAAAAAAATAAAAGAATGGATGAGGTAAAGTTATGGCAGGAACGCAATCAGAATTGGACAAAAAGGTTTTAAAAATAACTCAGGAGCTTTCGGAAATGTTAGTGAATCATAATTATGATGAATCATGGGAAAAAGCTGGAGAGTTAAATGGCCTTTTGAAGAAATCAGGTGAAGAATTGACTTTGCCGTCTTATATGGTAGATATGTTACGAAATCATGTAAAGTCATATTACTACCAGAGTGGTGTGATTAAAAAGGCTCACACAGCTATGTCTGCGATTGGACATAAGTTGGGTGAATTTCAGTAATGGCAATCAGGACTTTGCCAGCGCTAAGTAATTAGTCGAAAGGTAAGCGGTTAGCTTTCAAAGGCTAATCGCTTTTTTATTTCAAGGAATTGATTAGTTGGTATCGCTTGTTGAAATATTTGGATAGGAAGGAGTAATGATGGAGACAATAGAGTTTTACCAGAGGTTTATTGCAGATCTTATACAGTTATTCCATAAGATAGCTGTACCTGTTGGTATAGGTTGTTTGGTGGTTCTTGGAATTGGAATGTTTCTTTTAGCTTCTTATTTTTTAAGTAAGGTTCTGGAGATTTATATTACGTCAAAAAAACGTTTGGAAATTCTTAGTAGTTCTGTTTTTATAGCTATCCTTTTAAGTCTTTTTGATGTAGGGGTGGTTTATTATTATGGCCATGTCTTCTTAATTAGTCATTGCTTATTTTATTTGTCGGTTTTAATGTATTCGATTGCCTATTATTGGTTGGAGAAAACTTTGTATCGTAAATTGGATATTTTGCTGGATTCAGAAAACTCTGAATATCTTGAGTATCTGGAAACACTAAAAGTTGGAGATTTTGTAACTGTTCTTTATAGGAGAAAACCTTTGCTTTTTGTTGGTAAGTTAGAAAATCATTGTTTGAAAAAGGCATTAATTCTTGAGAAGGAAAATTTTTCTTTTGTTTTAAAGGATAGTATTGATGTTTTTACATTTGATCCATATGTTGATTATAGATGTGAGGATGGAGAATATTTTATCTTTCCTGATACGTCTTATAATTTGTTTTTATTTGAGTTAAGTAAAGAAAGAGGAGAAAAGTTGAATAGAATGGTAAGTAATGCAAGGTTACGTTAAGGAGTGATTGCTGATGGTTGTATATGGTTTGAACAGTAATTTTATTGTTGATTCTTTAGTTCGTCGGAAGCTAGAGCTTTGTTGGGACTTGATACCTGACAATTTTATAATGGTGGATTACGAAGGTAGTTACGAGGACGTGTTCAAAGCGTTTAATTGGACAGCTGTAGGAGTTAATGAATAGTAGAGGTTCCTCTTTATTTTAAGGAGTTGGTATGGAAGATTTGAGATTTCGGTATGCCATGTTGGATCGCTTGAAACAAGATTGCGAGTATTTTTTAGGTAATGGACATTATCAAGTTAAAAGTCTTTTTGGCGGTGATGAGTTAAGTCATATGGATGAAATGAAACGTCGCTGGCGGGCTTTTGAAGCGGATGAAAAGCCTGAGTGGTTAACGTGGGAACAAATTTTACGTTATGAATATCGGATGAATCCTGAATGGACGAGTAAGATTCGGGAGCTTTACCATATTTTGGGGATATTTCAGACATGGAAGATGGCTGGCCAGTTAGAGCGTCGGGCAGATGACTTGGAACGACTGGCTGAAAAAGGAAAGGTACTTTATTTTTCACTGCCTGAGGATGTTCGGCCAGAAGATATTTTTGTTGGTCGAGATAGTGTGTTAACCTTTCGTTGAAGTTAAAAGTTAGTATTAGAAAGGGAAATTATGATAGCTAGTATTAGAGTTAGGGATGGGACTCGCTCTAATTTTTTATGTGAGTTAGATTTGCTGAAATTTACAGAAAATCAAGTGAGGCAGCGTATGGAAGAAAAAGGTATCAGAGATGATGCTTTTTTTGTTTGTGGGTTTACTGATTGGAGAATTGATAGGGTTACATCACTTAGTGAAGCTTATCAGTTAAAGGGTTATATTGAAGAAGTTTGTTCTGGTGATGATAGTTTGGTAAAGGATTTACTGAAAAAAGGCTGGTCTATTCCAGCGATCTTAGAACGTCAGTTTAAGTTTGTTGAAGGGGGAGACATGGCTGTTTTAGCTAAGTTATTTGAGGGGCGTTCTGCTAAAAATATTGCATTGATCGTCTATACGATGGGAAGTGGCAGAGAGATCATCAGAAAGTTTATGAGTATTGGAACTGTTGTTTCTGTGCCTAAAGGTTTTTATTTATCAGAATATAAAAAGTGAGGTTAGTATGAAAAAAATTAAGGATTACTATGAGCAGTGTCGAGCTTATTTGGAGCGTTTTTCTAAGCGTCCTAAGAAGAAGGGAAAACCTGAATTAAAGATTGCTGATAAGAAGACAGTAAACAGGTTAATTGTTGGCGGTCTTGGATTTGTTTTATTAATAGGGGTTACAGGGAGTTTTCGAGCTATAACCTTGGCGGGGCGGGTTAATACTTTAGAGCATGCTATTGAGCATGAGACAAAGCCAGTGACTAAAACTGCACAGGTTAATGTTGATAATCGCTTGAAAAATTATACTGATGACTTTGTTTATCAGTATTTTACAGTATCGGATGATCCTGATGAGCGAACGAAACAAGCTGATAGACTGAATGAATTTTATGGGGGTTCTGCTCCTGAAGTGATGTCTCAAGGACAGATGAGAAATGCTAGTGAGTTGGATTGGCAACGTTTGGTAGCTGTTAGAAATGATTTTGTGACTTATGAGGTGCACTATAAAGAAAAAGTTAAAGATGGTGATAAAACCAAGGAAGATTATTTAGCGACTGAATTTAATATTCCATATGCTAAGACTAAGAATGGTTACTATATTTTGGGTTTGCCGTGGTTTACAACGATTGAAAATAATCAGGATAAGAAAGTCAAGGATGAGAAACAGGTTAGCTTGGAAGGTTCAGATGAGGTATCTGATAAGTCGCGAAAAAAATTAAATCGTTTCTTAAAGTTTTTCTTTGAAACTTACACACAAGATCAGGAAAGTTTGAATCTTATTGCAAAAAATGTAAGTGTAGTTGAAAATACAACTTTTAAGACAGTTGATTTTAGCTATTATAGGGAATCAGGAAAGAAAGTGACAGCCTATGCTCAAGTCACTTTTGAAGTGAATGGCACCACTCATGCTGAAAATTTTACGTTGCATTTATCTAAAAAAGATAGGTCTTATTATGTTGACAAGCTGGAACATACCATTCCAGTTGATTATGATAAATAATGAATAAAAGGAGAATGTAATATATGAATACATCAGGTTTACAGGAGTTTATGCAAGGTGATGGTAAGGTTTTGGTTACAGTTGTAGCTGCTTTGTTAGTTGGTAGGGCTTGGAAAGAGAGCTCTTGGATTAAGTTGTTCTCAACACTGTTTTTCTATTTTATTATTACCCAACTACTTTTGGGTGGTGAGCCTATATTGGAGCTTATGGGTGAAATTGCAAGTTGGTTTGGTATTCATGTAGGTTAATGTTATGGAAGAAGAACGACTATATGATTATGCTAGAGGGGTAAATGCTCCTTACTGGATACAAGAAATAAAAACGCAAAAAGGGAAGCGTCTTTGGTATTTTGCAACGCCGGTTCAGCTTTCCTTTTTTGCGGTTTTTTTGGTGGTTTTAATTGTGATGGTGTTTGGATTACATCCCATTATGGCACCTATTAACAAGCTGACACATTCGATTTCTTTTTTGCTCTACTGGTATGTACCGTACAAATTGGCCCGCTTTTATACGGAGTATGAACCACAAGGTAAAAAGATGCACGTTTTTATTTTTGATTATTTACAGTATTTCGTTGAATTTAGACTTAATCGTCAAGCGATTTATCATGAGGAGCGGGCTAAGGTTTTGGAAGAAGAAGAAATAGTGTTTGAGAAAACAAATTTATAGAAGGAGGTTTGTAAGTATATGAAGTTGGCTTATCCGATTATTAGGACATATGGTAATTTGGCGCTAACAAGGGATAAAAAGGTGATGGGATTTTATCGGGTGCCTAATACACCTATTACGATTACAGATAAAGGGAAAAAAGAAAAACATAAGATTATGGTAGCTCAGCTGCTAGCTAAACTAGCCAAGAATAAATCTTTTGAGATTTCGCTAATTCCTAAAGACTACCTGCTTGAGGAGAAGATGAAAGATTTTTCTGATGCCCTTTCTCCTGATAGTAGAGAGTTGGGTAATGAGCTTTTAGATTATTCTGTGACTCATTTGACTGATGAAATGGAGATTCCTTATCAATTTGATTGGCTAGTAGGGGTTAATCTTGTATCTGATAATATGGGAGCTAGCGTCAAAGAATTAGCAGTAGAAAGTTTTAATGAACTTGCTGAAAAAGCGGCTAATAGTTTGGGCTATGATTATGAAATTGCAGATGATTGGTATGAGAACTATTCGACTAATGAAGCGGAAGTTTATCAAACATTTTCGGCTTTGCGTGCTCAGCGGATCTCAAATGAAGAATTGTTTTATTACCAGCGGATGCAGTATTTACGTTATATCCCTCATTTAAAGCAGGAAGTAACGGCCAATCGTTCTATCATTAATGTTACTGATACCGTGATTAAGTCAATGGCAGGTGGCTTTCTGAAGTTAGAGAGTCCTTATGGTTCCTCCTTTCTCAGCATTTTACCGGTTGCTAAGACGCCGGTTATTTTTAATGGGTTTCACTTGGGAGAGTTTACTCAAAGATTTAATTTTCCTGTTGAACTGAGGATTAAAGGAGAATTTATGGATAAAACGTCTCTCAAGGGGCGTATGGGGCGCTCTAACACTCGTTATAATAACATTATGGAAGAGGCTGAAAATACCGATACGGTACAGCAGGATCAGATTATTTTAGGTTCTATGTCTCTTAAAGACTTGATGAAAAAAGTTGGTGGGAAGGACGAAATCATTGAATATGGGGCTTATTTGATTGTAGCAGGGTCTAGTTTGGCTCAATTACGACACCGTCGTCAAGTTGTTTTGAGTTACTTTGAAGATATGCACGTTGAGGTTAGTGAGGCTAGTCATGATACACCTTACTTGTTCCAGTCATTATTATATGGTGTGCCTTTGGAAGCTAAGACACGGACTTGGCCGCATTATGTGACTGCTAGAGGCTTTGCGGAATTGATGCTCTTTACTAATACCTCTGCTGGTAATCGCATTGGTTGGCATATTGGTCGGGTAGATAACTGGCTTGGGCGTTGGGAAAGTATTGAGAAAGCTCAAGAATCATCTAAGAACATGGTGTTTTTTAATGCGACTGTTGGGAATAAAGAAAATATCGCTGGGAAGTTAACCAAGAATCCTCACGTTTTGATTACAGGAGCAACGGGTGAAGGGAAATCATTCCTGGGGGAACTGATTTTTATTTTGACATCGGTACAGGATGTTAAAGCTTTGTATGTGGACCCTAAACGCTCTATCCGTAAACACTTTGAAGCTATTGTCCATGATCCAGATTTTGAGGAAAAATTTCCTCTATTGGCTAAGCATATTCAGAATATTAATTTTGTCACGTTGGATAGCAAGGTCAAATCTAATCATGGAGCTTTGGATCCTATTGTTATGCTGGATAAAGATGATGCGGTATCTGTTGCTAAAAATATGATTAATTACTTGATTTATGCCAATAAGCGGATTGAAGTAACTATGCGGCAAATGACAGCTATCTCTCGGACAATTAATCAGGTGGTTGAACGGCGTCAAGCTGGAGAAAAGGTGGGCTTAAAACATGTGATTACAGAACTTATGGCCAGCAAAGATAAGAAGATTTTTGAGGTTGGGGATTATTTAATGTCCATCGTTGAAAATTCTATTTTGGAGCTGGCCTTTTCTGACGGTGATGTTGAGGGTCTGTCTTATGATAAGCGGGTGACGGTCTTGGAAGTAGCGGATCTTTCTTTGCCAGATCAAAATAAGAAAGAAAACCAAGATGTCGCACCAGAAGATAAAGAAATCAATTCTACTGCTCTGATGTTTGCCTTGGGTGCCTTCTGTACTCGTTTTGGTGAATTGAATCGCTTTGAAGACACGATTGAATTTTTCGACGAAGCTTGGGTATTAATGAAATCAGCTGAGGGACGGGCGGTTATTCAGTCTATGCGCCGTGTGGGTCGCTTTTATAATAATATTCTGTGCTTGATTACCCAGTCTGTTCATGACGCTGAAGGAGATGATGATACTACAGGGTTTGGAACCTTGTTTGCTTTCAGGGAAGATAATGAACTGCCAGATATTTTGAAACATGTCGGTTTGGAAGTAAGTGAAGAAAATCTGGAGTGGTTGAAAAATATGATTTCTGGCCAGTGTTTGTATAAAGATGTTTACGGGAATCTTAATATGATCTCTGTTACCAATATCTTTGAGGGGATTGATTCTTTGCTGAAACCAATGGAAGAAACAGTATCATCTAGTCTTGAAAATAAATATGCCAGTTAGGAGGTGAGGCAATGGCAAAAGATGGATTTGATATTTTAAATGCATTTAACAAATTGAAAGGCGTTGATATCTTTTCTTTAAGGTCCTATTTGGAAACTACGGATTCTATTGAAACATCTATTATTGCTATGTTAAATGAGCTATTGGTGAATCTGCCCTTTATGCTATTAAATCTTGTCGTTGGTTTTTTCTCCTTGATTATTGGTGTATTGGAAAAGGTTGACTTGTATAATGGCTATAAGCAATCGGTTTATCAGGCTTCTAAGTCTCTTTGGCAAGGTTTTACAGGTTCTGCTAGTGGTGGTGTGGCCAAAGGTTCTTTGGTATCTTTGGCCCTGATGTTGTTAGGCATTTATTTGTTTTATTTATTTGCATCGGCTCGGGGCAATTTTTCTAAGCGTCTGCTTCATACCTTTGTGGTAATTTTGCTTGGTTTTGCCTGGTTTGGTACAGTTTCTCGAACTTCTGGCGGTTTGTATTTGTTAAATACAGTTAACAGTGTAAAAGAAACAGCTGTTGATAAGATTTCAAATGTTTCTGTTACCTATGATAAGGATCAAACATTAAAAGTAGGGTCCTCCATTTCTGATCGTTACATAGCAGAAACGTCTTATGAGGCTTATCTGTTTGTTAATACTGGCCGTGATGATGGTCAGTTTGATAATCGTCAGACTGGTAAACCTGAAAAGTTTGATGACACTAAGGTATTAGGGACTGTTAAAGACGGTAAATTTAAGGCGGTATCAACGAAAGATCGGACAGCTTATGTAGAAGATTTAGGGAATGGTGCCAATGATGATAAGGAGAAGAATCGCTGGGTGTCAGCAACTTGGGATTATCTCTTTATTAAGGCATTTTATGTAATTATTAAAATTGTAGAAGCTTTTGTGATAGGACTTCCCATTGTTTTAATTGAATTGTTGAATGTTTTAGCTCAAGCTTTAGTGTTGATCATGATTCTAATATTCCCGGTTATTCTTTTGGTCTCTTTATTTCCCAAGATGCAGGATCTTGTATTTGGGGCTTTTAAGATTATGTTTGGCGGTTTAACTTTTCCTGCCATCAGCAGCTTATTGGTCTTGGCTGTTCTTTACTTGGAAAAGGTCATAGAAGGCATAGTTTCTAAAGGCATGACTGGTGTTATTGGCGAGGATTCTTCTTTAAAAACATTTCGTTTGTTGTTCGAGATAATGGTTTCGGCCTTTGGAAAAGGGGCTGTTTATTTTTTACTTTGGAAGTATAAGGGTGAGCTGCTGGAAGTGCTACTGGGTTCTCGGGCCCGCTTGCAGGTTGAGCAGATTGACCGCCAAGTATCGCAGTATAAACAGGATATTTCGCAATTGCCGTCTCGAGTTACTGGTACAGTTGATCAGGTTAAAGTACGTGCAGGTAATGTGTTTGATCGTGCTCAGGGTTTAGGAAATTTTGTATTAGGAGGCTTAGGATTTGGAGCTGGAGCTGTGATGAATGGTGGTAAGAAAGTCAAAAGTTATTTTTCTGGAAGTGATGTCAGGCCTGATAGTTCTAATGGTGATACTTCTGATGTTTTTGCATCTGAACCTGAAATGCCTACTGGAGATTTTTCATCTAAAGATATGGCGTCTCATGAAACGGTATCGCCTACTAAGTTTGAAAATGATAGTCCAATGATGGGAGATATTGATAAACGTGAGGAAGAGTATGAGGAACTGCGTAAGAATTATATCAGTCGCCGTGAACAGCGTAAGGTAGATAAGTTAGAAGAACAGTTAGATACTTATAAGGATGAGGAGTCCATGTATAAGGCCCAGGGCTCTAATGCTTTTGTGCGTAATTATCGTAAAACCTTATCGCGAGATGACAAGATTAAATCAAATATAGATCGTCGTGATCGAATTATAGATGAATTGGCCAGATTGAGAGGAGAGGTTTAGATGAAAAGTGTTCGGATATTTTCTCGTCAGCGATTGCCGACGATTATTGAAACTGCTGTTAGTAGAGCTTATGAAAGAAGAGAAAGATCTGTAGACTTTCTCTTTTTATTTTCGGTTCAGGGAAACAATACTGAGGAAGTTTTGGACCTTGTTAAGGCCAATAGTCTTGTTTTAGACGCCAGATGGCGGTTTGGTTCTGTTAAGTTAACAGCTTATATTAAGAGCTAGGGGAGGAAGAACAAGGGTGAAAAAACTTATCATTGCTTTTGGATTAGGTAGCTTACTTTTGCCTTTGATACTGGTAGTTATTGCAGCGGGTGCTTTAGGTGCTAGTTCGGAATCTGCCGGTGGTGAAGGAGAAGGCGGAAGTGTTACAACGCTGTCGCCAGCTGAAGTCGCTCAGAGAGGAGGTGTGTCTGAGGAAAGAGCAAAAGATGTGATTGCTATTTTTAATCATTTTGTATCCAAGGAGGAGTCAACTGTAGAGGGGGCTTCAGGTGGATTAGCAATTGCAGAAAGGGAATCTAATTTTGATCCTACTGCAGTTAATACTGGAGGCGGTGTTGCAGGCTATTACCAGTGGTCTGGCTGGTCTAGTACTGTAAATGGTAACCGTTGGGCTAGCGCTCCTGAAAAAAAGCTAGATTCTGATGTGGAGTTGGAGTTGTTACATAAAGAGTTAAATGGGAGTTATAGTAAGGTTAAAGATTACCTTAAAACGGCTAAGGATGCAGGTGAGGCTGCTCTTTACTTTTCTGAGCATTATGAAGGTGTAGGTTTGTCAGACGGTCAAACAAAAGCTGACAAACTTCAAAAAGATGCTCAAAAATGGTATGAAATTTTCAAGAATTCCACTAGTAAGAAAGAGAAAAGTAAAAGTCGAGATGGTGGTGGTGTTTCTGCTGAGGGAGTTCCTGAAGGTTACAGTTTAGCTAAAAAAGTTGATACTACTGGATATATTACGGATAGCTATCCATATGGCCAGTGTACATGGTTTGTTTTTAATCGTGCTAAGGAATTTGGCATTACTTTTGATCCTTATATGGGTAATGGCGGAGATTGGAAAAATAAAGCCGGTTATGAGACAACTCATACACCGACAGAGCATGCGGCGGTTAGTTTCTCTCCTGGTCAGGCAAATTCAGATCCCAATTATGGTCATGTGGCTTTTGTGGAGCAAGTTAAGTCAGATGGATCAATTTTAATTTCGGAATCTAATGCTAAGGGTCTAGGTGTAGTTACTTACCGAGTTTTTGATAAGGCACAGGCTAGTCAATTTACTTATGTGCTTGGTAAATAGAAGGAGCCGTAGTCTTTGGGACTATGGCGTTCTTTTTTGGTTTATTAAGGTAAGAGAAGGGAGGCAGTTTATGCAAGTGATTTTACAAGACGAACAAGTTCAAGAAATTCAATCTCTAGTAAAGCAGTTGATTGAAGATGAAATTGAAAATTTTAGGGAAGATAGTGGTTTGTCTAGTCCATATCTGAATAAGAAACAGGCTTGTGAGTATCTTGGTATCTCTAATAATACTTTAGATCTTTGGATTGTTAGAGGTTTGCCAGCTATTCGAATAGGCAAAACTGTTCGATTTGATAAAATTAAAATAAAACAGTGGATGCATAAAATGGAACAATAATGATTGGAGTTTTTTATGGCTATTACAAAATTGGAAACTGGTAGTTATCGTTTGAAAATGTATATTCCCAAGGATGTCAGAGGGCGGTTGGGGTTAGGTTCACAGTTTGATAAACGTTATAAAACTAAGAAACAAGCTAAAACTGCTGAGTTGGATTTGAAACTTAAAATTTCGGATATTAGGGCAGGCAGAGATGTCATAACTGAGAATAAGATGTTGAAAGATATTACATTTCGAGAATTTTATGAGAAGTATTGGTTAGAAGCTTATAAAGCAGGACAGACAACACAAACAGTTAATCCACCGGTAACTAGTACAATTTTTCAAACACAGAATGTTTTTAGGCTGCATATTTTACCTTTATTTGGGAAGTATTCGCTAAACTATTTATCTTCTCATAAGCAATTTGTAATGCAATCATTGACAAAAAAGGCTAGTGAGTTTGCTAATTTTAAAATGATCAGGAGCTATGTTAATTCTATGTTTGATTGGGCTGAGGAACTAGAATTTATAGAAGGTAATACATTGAAGAAAACGGTTAATCGTATCAAACCTGTTAAGAAAATAGAGCTGAAAAGGCAGAAGAAGGATGCAGAGCTTTATTTATCAGTAGAGCAATTGAGGCAATGGCTCGCTGTATTTGATCAGGAATTACAAGAGGGTCAATTAGATTTTATGGATTATGTTTTGTTTTATACAACATTTTTGCTTTCAGATAGAAAATCAGAAAGTTATGCTTTGCAGTGGAAGCATATTGATTTTGAGTCCAATAAGATTTTATTGACTCAAGCTTTAGATATGTTTGGTAATGTTAAAACAACGAAAGGAGAAAAGGAAACAGTATTCCATGTATCGGATTTCTTGATGTCTTTGTTAGATGAGTGGAAAAAGGAACAAGCCATGCGTTTGAAGCATTTAGGGTTGAAACAAACAGGTGATCAATTTGTTTTTACCTATAATGGAAATGGGGGAAAAGTTAATCAGCTGCTTTATATTGATTACTTAAATTACCGTATGCGTGCTATTGAGAAAAAGCATCCTAATTTAAAACATGCTAGTCCTCATATGTTAAGGCATACGGGAGCGACTTTGGCGAGTAAAGAGGGTGTTTCGATTGATGAAATATCAAGGGCTCTGACACACAGTTCTCAAAGTACAACACAGGGTTATATTAATAGTCAGTCTGTAGTTCCTAAGACAGTTGGTGATATGGTTTTAGAAAATCTAAAAAAGAAGGAGTAAGGTAAATTTTGAGGGAAGTTTTTAAAAATGGCATAAAAAAAGACCCAAGATATAAAATCTTGAGTGCTTAGAAACGTTGATATCATGGTAGTAATCAACGTTCTCATTATTGTTAGCAATGAGAATCTTATTTGAGGCCGTATTTCTTGTTGAAACGATCGACACGTCCATCTGCTTGAGTGAACTTTTGACGTCCAGTGTAGAATGGATGTGAGTCAGAAGAGATTTCAACACGTACCAAAGGGTATGTTTCACCTTCAAACTCTACAGTTTCGTTCGATGGTTTGGTAGAACCGCTGAGGAACTTGTAACCGGTAGTTGTATCGAGGAATACGACTGGACGGTATTCTGGATGGATATCTTTTTTCATTCTTTAAAATTTCCTTTCTGCCATAGCTTTCATAAGCCATAGTTTAATAACTATTCTAGTTTAACAAAGTTCCAAGCGTTTGGCAAGACTTTTACCATAATTCTTATAGATTTTAATGGGATGAAGCCCCTGAAGTAGCATCGGTAGTATCATCATGACCACCAGAAGATGAAGCACCAGACGTGGCATCAGTTCCGCCATGGGCACTAGCAGGCATAGCTCCTCCGCTTCCCCCAACCAAGCGCTGTCCAGTAGTTTCGAGATACCAATCAAGCCAAGGCTGAAAGTTAAAAACAATTTCGTTGATACCGGCATAGGAACCATCTGGGTAATACATGGCTTGGTAATTATGGGTATTGACAACACCAGCAGGTGAACCAGGGACGATAGTACGAACATATTCCTGATTACCGTTGCGCAGGGTACCAATAACCCACTCAACATTTTTCATACGAGCTGGCGGCAGGGAATCATGAACCGTGGACATACGGTTTCCGACTTGTTCAGGCACCCGTTTAGCCAGCATGGTTTCAGGGTCTTGATGAGCATTGTTATAATAAAGAAATTGATTATTATCATCAGCATAAGTTAGTTCGAATGGCATGGAATTCAGAAACATATTGAGCTGATTGACTGTCAGGAGCCCCTTATCAAGTTTAACATAAGTATCCCCATCAACAGCATCGGTGAGCTTAGCAGCCTTGTCTAGCCACTCTGGATCATCTGGATCGACACCTTGGACAGTTGTTGCGATATTGCCAGTAACGTCCAAGTCTTCAGGCTCAATGGGTCTTGGTTTTTTCAATTTGGAAACAACCTCCACATACTTGATAAAATTATCGAGACAGGTCTCTAGAAAATTAACCGTTCCTTCATTGATAATATTTCCGTCATCGTCAAAGGCTTCCTTGGCTTTGCCAAGCAAGAATTCGTTGCCGGGTAAGGTGTAAGCATTGACACCTGGGGCTTCTAAAATTTTCCGCAGGTGCACTTGGGCGCGTGAGGTTCCTTGATCGTGATAGGAAGCACCAACAATCATAACTGGTTTGCTTTCAAATGGATGCAGGTTGAAAGACAGCCATTCCAATGTGCTTTTGAGGGCAGGAGTAGTCGTGTGATTGTGTTCAGGTGTTGCAATGATAACGCCGTCAGCCCGTATAATTTTATTGTAGAGATACTGAATAGCAAAGGAGTCTGACTGATCGTCATCTTGATTGAACATAGGAACATCTTTAATTTCTAAGACTTCCATCTCAAATTTAAATTTAAAATGACGACGAATATATTCTAACAGCATGCGGTTATATGATTGCTCAGCATTTGACCCAACGATTCCAACAAATTTCATAGTCATACTTCCTCCTTACAGTTGTTCCCAGTCGAAATTTTCAGCTTCCTTTTTCAGCAGTTCTTTAGCATTTGACATCTTTTCAACCATAGTGACAAAAAGTCGAAAATCGTCAAAAATAGCATCTAACTTTTGGCTGGTTTCAATATCATTCAAATTTCCTTCAGAATCGAAAGCTTGCAGAGAATGGGACAGGAGAAATTCATCAGGTAGCACTGAGGCTTTTAGTTCAGGTGCATTGAGAATCTGGCGGAGCTGCAGCTGGGCGCGCGAGGATCCTAAGGTACCAAATGAAGCGCCGGTGATCATAACCGGTTTGTTAAGCATAGGATAAATACCGTAAGATAGCCATGCTAAGGCGTTCATTAGAGCGGCAGGGATAGAGTGATCATACTCCGGTGTGCCAATAATCACACCATCAGCAGCTTCGATTTTATCAGCTAATTCTGTAACAAGGTCTGGTAGTTGGCGATTAGCAGGTTTATTGAAGACAGGTAATTCCTTGATTTCAACTAATTCAATATCAGCCTTATCAGCAAAGTGTCTTTGGATATATTGTAAAAGTTGGCGATTAGTCGATTGTTTTGAATTTGTTCCAACAATTCCAATTAGTTTCATATAAATAAGGCCCCCTAGTACTATGATATTTTTATTGTAGCAAAAAAACACTTATTATGTAAGCGTTTTTAAGATAGTTTTATTTTACTGATCTCAGGACTAGCAATCAGATTATTATCGGTAGTAATAATCAGAGCGCCTAAGTCCTGTTCTCGGGCAATCCCTGTCAGAATGTCTGATGGATTCTGGCCAAAAAGGCGGCTAGTCCAGATTTCTCCATCGACTGATTTTGGAGAAACAATCGTTAAGCTAGCTATTTGACTATCAAGAGGGTAACCTGTTTGGCTGTCAAAAATATGATGATAAGTCTTACCTGCAGCTGTAAGAGTCCGCTCATAAATACCTGAGGTGACGATGGATTGATCACGAACTCCTAGAACAGCTACATGGTGTCCCCGAGGCTGTTTCGGGTTTTGGATACCGATATGCCACAGCTGGTCGGGATTGTGAAAGGCAGGACCGAAAGTTAAGACATTGCCTCCCAAATTAATAAGCCCAGCTGGGACATTGCACTGGCGAATAAAGTCGACGATACGATCGGCAATATAGCCTTTAGCTAGGGCTCCTAAATCTATTTTCATGCCCTTTTTAGCCAGATAGACCGTCTCTTTGGCCTTATCTAGTATAATATCTTCCGGATTGATGAGGGCTAGAGCAGCATCAATTTCCGTCTGGCTGGGACGCCTAGCATCTGCGAAGCCAATGCGCCAAGTCTGAACAAGAGGACCAATAGCTATATTGAGGTAGCTGTCAGGTGCACAGCTATGCTTTTGACCAAGAGAGATGAGTTCGTAGAGCTCAGGGTGCACCTGAACAGCACAAATGCCAGCTGCACGATTGATAGCCATGAGTTCGGAGCCTTCGTCATTAGCTGAAAAACGATGGTCATAGAGGTGGAGCAGCTCTTCAACCTCATCCAAAATAGGCTGAGGATTATCGTGATAAATGCTGATATCGATGCTGGTTCCCATCAGTTTAACGCGACGGTTAGTGAGCAGCATGTGCAAGAACCTCTCTAATTTCCTGATAGATTTGCTCGTTTTCTTCCAAGCTGTAAGAATTAGCTCCGCTAGCAAGTGGGTGGCCGCCGCCATCATGTCGCTTGGCAATTTCGTTGATAACAGCTGTTTTGCTGCGCAGGCGGACACGATAATGTCCCTCAGGTTGTTCTACAAAAATAGCCCAAGACTGTACGCTATCAATTTTTCCAGGACTACCAACAATAGCAGAACTTTCAGCCTCTGTTACCTGAAAGCTATCGAGTATGTCACGAGTTAGGGTCACTTGTGCAGCGCCATTGTCATCCACTTGCAAATGCTCAAAGATATAGCCTTGCAATTTAGCAATTTTAAAGGAGAAGCTATCCATTTGCCGGGAGAGGCTAGCGAAATCAAAATCATACTCTCTCAGCTTTGCTGCCAAGCGTAGTGTCTTTGGTGTTGTTGCGCTGTAGAGAAAGCGGCCAGTATCACCGACTATACCAACATAAAGGAGACGGGCAGCTTCATCGGAGAAGTCAAGGCCGGCGCTCAGGACAAAATCTGTAATAATCTCACTGGCGCTAGAGGCCTGTGTATCTACGTATACAATATCTCCATAAACATCTTCATTGGGATGATGATCAATCTTGATGAGAAAATCTCCACTGCCGTAGCGTTCGTCATCAATTCGTGGTCGGTTAGCTGTGTCGGTAACAATTACGAGTGCTTCCTGATAAGCGGTATTATCCACTTGATCCATTGAAGCCATCCATGACAGGCTGGGTTCATTGGTTCCAGCTGCCAGCACTCTTTTTTGTGGAAAATTATGCTTGATCAATTCTTTTAGTCCCAACTGACTGCCTAGGGCATCCGGATCAGGCCGCTGGTGGCGGTGGATAATAATCGTATTATAGTCTTTAATCTTTGCAAGAATTTGTGCGTATATAGACATAAGAACCCCTTTTTAAATAAGATTACCCTTATTATAGCACGTATAGATTTGTTTTCTTCAGATTATAAAGAAATCTTTAGAAAATCTGAAGACTGACTGAAGAATAGGGAGATAAAATAAGAAGTAGAAAAATTTGGATGGAGGAAATTTCTAGTGCCTAAAGAAGCAAAACTCATCTGGCCTTACCTAGTTTGGACCTTTGGTATAACATGGCTGGCATGGGGGCTACAAACTTTTATGCTTGCCAATAACATTATTAACACTACCGATTTAGCTTGGCTACTTCTGTATACTATTGGCCAATGGGGACCAGTTATTGCGACTTTAATAGTCGTCAAAGGAAATTTTAAAGAGAAGTTCTACTGGATCTTTTCACCGGGAAAAAGGGGAGGCTGGCTTTATTTGCTTATCATGATGGGCCTTCTCACGTTAGTAAGTGCTATGGCTACATCAGGGCGGATGTCTGAAGGGCTTACCCCACTGTCTTTGCTTACTAGTTTTTTAATGACTAGCTTCTTGACAGCTGGAATTGGTGAAGAAGTTGGTTGGCGCGGTATTTTGCAACCGGCTTTGGAAGCGCGCTTTGCCTTTCCTGTAGCAACTATTTTGACAGGTTTGATTTGGGCTTGCTGGCATCTGCCACTGATGCTCATGGATCTAACATTTTTCCCAATTTTTGTGCTTTATACGGTTCTCTACTCATTCTGGTTTGCAGGCCTTTATAAGAAAACCAAATCTGTTCTTTACTGTATGCTACTGCATGGGTTTATGAATGGCGGAGTTGGTGTGCTCTTCAACTTTGAAAGGGAAAACATCATTATGAGACTGTTTGGAATGACAATTATGGCGACCTATAGTATCTATCTCTGGTATCAAACTGACCGTAAGGAGAGGAACTATGATGAGACAAAACACTGACCTGACGCTCAGTCTTATAAGTACCTGTCCGGTAGGTGTGCTCCTCTCTTGGAAACAATCCTAGTCCCCGTCATACTGATGACTCTCTCCAGTTTGCTCATATCAGGAGCGACTAAGGTCTATTTTCATTGGAAAGATAGGCAGAAGGAAAAAATGCTAATGACTAAAGATAACAAAATGATCGAACCACAACCAAAACTCATCTGGCCTTATCTGGTCTGGACCTTTGGCTGGACTTGGGGCTGGTGGGGGTTAATCTTTCTACTTGATAACTCACCGTTTGCCCAGATAGGGCGACTGGTAGGAGGCCTGCTGTGGCCGTTTGGTCCTGCCATAGGAGCAACTATAGTTCTCAAAATCTCTCTGAAAACAATCCCTAAATGGCTCTTTTCCGGTAAAAAGGGGACTTGGCTCTATCTTCTGTTATTTTCTGGACTTTTAACAGTAGTGAGCAGTCTGGCGGTTTCTGGAAGATTAGCTATGGAAGCTTTACCTTCCTTGCCTTTAATGGCCGTCCTGCTTACCCTTGTCGGCGGAGGCAATGAAGAACTAGGTTGGCGAGGTTTTTTACAGCCAGTTCTGGAGAAAAAGTTTTCTTTTCCGCTGGCAACCGTGATCCTTGGTATTATCTGGGGGATCTGGCATCTGCCACTCTGGGTCATAGACAGAGGGGGAAGCTTGTCCAACTTTATCATACAACTCCTAGGATGCATACTCATTGCTTTTGCTTATGCAGGGCTCTACAAAGCCACACACTCCATTATAGCCTGTTGCCTTTTCCATACAGTATCTAACTTACATTTCTTGGCATTTGAGGGGTTGACTTCGGATTACTCACAAGCCAGTAACTGGTATTACATGGCTGGTCTACTCTTGGTAGCTGGTTGTGGAGTTTGGCTCTGGTATCGGACGGATAAGAAGGAAAAGACCTGTGGCGAGACAATGTAATGATTTGATGTCCAGCTCAATTGATACCTGTCTGGCAGGCTTACTCCTGTCAGTTTCCCTGCTCTTCTGGAAACAATCCCCCAGCCTAGTCCCCGTCATACTGACGATCGTTTCTAGCCTCCGTTTGGATCTAGTCAAACTTTATTTTCACTGGAAGGACAGGCAGGCTGATTACTTATAGAATGGAAGTTTAAAGGAGCCTGTGTTAGTAAATGAAGGAGTTCCGCTAGATTTTGCAAACTGTCTGGTTATCTATCGTGAAAAGGAGGGCTTGTTTATCGGTTTCAAAAGCGAGTTTCATGCTATAATGGCAATAGGAGGGACCTATGGGTTATACGATTTTACTGGCTGAAGACGATAGGGAAATCTCTGAAATCATTCGGCTTTATTTGGAAAGCAATCATTATCAGGTCATAGAAGCTGTGGATGGAGAGGAAGCTTGGACACTTTTTTCAAGAGAATCGGTAGATTTGGCTATTTTAGATATCATGATGCCCAAACTAACTGGCTATGAGGTGCTCAAGCGTATCCGACAGATCAGTAATATTCCGGTCATTATCCTGTCAGCTAAAAACGAAAATCGCGACAAAATCCTAGGTCTGGATATCGGAGCTGACGACTATGTGGCCAAGCCCTTTGAGCCACTTGAAATTGTTGCTCGTGTCAAGTCCAATCTGAGGCGTTATTATGACTTGGGCAGCAAGGGTATCAGCGGTGCGCGTGATGGGCAGCTAAGGGTCGGTAACCTCTTTCTAGATCCAGAAAAAATGCTTGTTTTTAAGGAGGACCAGCCTGTTCACTTGACCATGACAGAATTTAGGGTGCTTCACATGCTGATGGCTGCACCAGGACAGATCTTCACTAGACGGCAACTCTATAATCAGACAGGCGACGACTATTTAACCGCAGATGAACAGACCATGATGGTTCATATCTCCAATCTGCGGGAAAAAATTGAGGCAGATCCTAAAAATCCTGCCTACATCAAAACGGTAAGAGGGGTAGGCTATAAATTTGAAAAGCAGGACTAGGTCAAAAAGTTTAATCCGCTCCTTATTATGGAGTTATTTCTTACTCCCCTTAACACTTATCGTCATTTTGCTTTTTGTTGGAAGTGTGGGGACATTTATCCTAAGATATACTCGAGTGGTTCGCTATCCTACCCAAGAGGATTTTCAAAAAAATGACCACTATTTAAAGACTGGTCGATATCATCAGTTTCCTCTCAAAAAAATAGCTCCCAAAGATGCTCATCTTGTAGTCTTGGATCAGTCTGGACAACTGATTTATGCTAGTCCTAAGGCAGATTTGACTGAACTGAATAAAGCAGAATTAGGAATAATCGAAAGGCTTGACGATAATTTCGTTGTGAATTGGTCAATGACTCCCTTTACTGATCATGGAGGGCAGAAACGTTATTTACTTAAATATAGCCGGCTGAAGGTTATAAAATTTTTCTTTGATTCTGTCGTGGTTCATCTGGATGATAAGAACGAAAAAAATGATGAGATAGTTCACCAGACTCTACTCGATCAAGACTTTAAGGTGATATCCTCCTCTTTTTTGCCGAAAGGGGCTTCCCTCCAACATCTAGGCCCTCTCCTCCGTCAGAAGTCGAGGGTTGTAAAATACCCATTTACAACGGATAAACAGGAAAACTTAACACTAGTTTTATACTATTCAGAGGAGTCTTCGGTACCTTCCTTCCTTGTCGCTAATGGTCCTCTGCTAAATAGTTTAGCCTTTTCGGCTTTTTACGTCCTCATCGCTTTGCTATTTGCCATCTGGCTCAACCGCAAGGTCAGGCTGCCGCTCGGTCGATTGCGCCAGGCCATCAATAACTTGACGGATAGGAGTCAGTCTCAGGTGCTGGATTATCAAGGACCATCAGAGTTTGTTGAGATTATAGAAGATTTCAATCAGGTGTCCGATAGCTTGCGGCGCAGTGAGGAGAAAAGCCAGAGGATTCAGGCTGAAAAGCAGGAGATGCTGGCTAATATTTCTCACGATCTCAAAACACCTATCACGGTCATCAAGGGCTATTCTGAAGCTTTGAGAGATGGTTTAATCAAGCCTGAGCAACAGGACAGGTACCTAGAGGCAATCAGTCAAAAATCTCGGAAATTGACCCATTTGATTGACTCCTTTCATAATTACAGCAAGATTGATCACCCAGATTTTACCCTGCAATTGGAGCAATTGGACATTTGTCTTTTTCTCCAAAACTACCTAGAGCAGCACCGTCAGGAGTTTGAACTCAAGGGTTACCGTCTTAAGTTAAGCCTACCACGTGAGGAAGGAATCTTCTGTCATATTGATAGTGAGCAGTTTGAGCGAGTTTTGGATAATCTTTTGGCTAATTTTTTCAGGCACAGCGCTAAGGCCAGCACCCTCTTTATCGGATTGGAAGCAAAAGGGCAAAAACTCCAGATTTTGGTGGCAGATGATGGGGTCGGTATTAATCCTGAGCAAGCAGACCAGCTCTTTCAAGCTTTCGTGACAGGTGATAAGGCGCGACCGTCCAAGGCAGGATCAGGTTTGGGTCTGGCTATCGTTCAGCGCATTATTGACGAACATGGTGGCAATATCAGGTCGGAACAACCGCCTCGAGCGCCCTATAAAACCGTTTTTGTCATTAGTCTGCCCTTATAAATCTCAAAACTATCAAGCGTCAGGGTGTTGGTTATAGAAGTTCCCCAATTTCAAGAAGCGTCTCTTCATGACGCTGACCATCAAAAAAGATAGAGCCAATCCGGTTCTATCTAGAATATAGCCTTTCGTTATACGTTGACAAGGAGCCTTAACTTTTGGAGTGTGGCGCAAGTTCATCGTCATTTGCTCTATAAGCAGTATGTTTTATACCAGTTCTCCTTAGCTGATAGCAGGCCAGTAACTCTACGGTTTCGTGGTTGACTTAGCCTCAAAAACTTTCCAGTCGCCTCAAGGATGAACAGTAGCTCAATTACACCTCATTCTCCCTTTGTAGGATTTTCTAATGGTTTTACCATTTTATAAAAACCGTCAATGTCGTATTTGTGGTAGTTTTTAGGAAATTCAACTTTAGCAACTTGCTTGAAGCCAAAGTGTTCATAAATGCTTTTGGCTTTTTTATTGTAAAACTCAACTGCTAAAGATAGTTTGCTGTAACCTTGGCTAACAGCCAGTCTCTCTGCCTCTCTCAGCAGCTCTAGTCCCAAACCTCTACCTCTGAATGTTTCAAATACAGCAAGATTTGAGATATAGTATTCATCGTCTTTAAATACCTGTAAATATTTCTCTAATCTTGAAGAATGCACTATTTTGAGCATATCTATCAGCCCAACAGAGCTTAGCCAAACGCCCAGATCCGTAATGGTGTTTTTTACCAGTTGTTTTTCGTCTTTAACAGGATAGGAAAGAAGTAGGCCGCAAACCTTGTTGTTTTCGCTTTTGACAAGCATATAATCTTTGCTGAACATATTATCAGGTTTTGCATAAAACTGTCGTGTCGTTTTATAAAAATTGTCTTCTTTTCGTGCAAAAAGGTAGTGGAACATCTTAGGTGCAGACATGTATAGCAGTTCTAAACAAGCTGCCATCTCATTATCGTTGGGTTTCCGAATCATCTTTGTTATTCCTTTCGATTATTTTAGCTATGGTTAACACAAACGTTTATAGGTGATCGTCAATTTTTTCCAAGAGGCTTTTAAAAAGCAAAGCCTCTATATCGGTAAGTGGGGAAAGCAGTTGCCCGATATCTTTAAATAACTCACTGTCAATGCTATCCATGATCGTTATAGCATCTTGGGTCACTTGTACCAGCTGAACTCTTCGGTCTTCAGGGCTGGTCTGTTTGGTCACTAATTTTTTTGCTACAAGTCTATCCACAGCTACTGTAGCTGTATTTGGAGCAATTCCTAGGCGTTCGGAAATATCTTTCATAGTTTTGAGGTCGTCTTTCCCGATAGCATATAGTGTATGGATCTCAGTTACTGTTAAACGGTTGTAGGCTGCTTCTGTGAGTGATTCTTTTCGCCTTTTCTCTAATTTCATATATATTCTATCTAGGCTTTCAAATACCTTAACTAATTCAGATTGGTTCATTTTTCCTCCTTTTAATACTTCTATAAAAGAATAAATATAAGCAAATTAAATCGATTATTGCCGATATTTAGTTCTATAATAGAAATAATATCAGATTGTTTTTGCCTTGTAAAGTCAGAAGGGATAATATGAGGAGAGTAAAATAAAGTAGTTTTTTCCGTATTGCAAAAGAACTGGTCATGATAGCCTATACTGCTGGATATTTGCTGTCTGGCAGGGCTTGAAATAACTTTAAGTGACTAACTCTCACTAATACTCAAAAACTTTAATTTTTGGTATAAATAGGAATTGTGATAGGTTTAAATTTTTATACATAGCCCCGTTGCTTATATTATTTTGTGGTGACGAAGCCACCATATTGTACAAAAGATTAGGAGCTGGGTTAATTAATGCCCAGCTCCCTTTGAAATATTAATATTATTTTATCTCTTTATACTCTGCTTCCAGACCGCGTTTAACAGCTGGACGTTCAGCAATCTTAGCAGTCCAAGCCTGCAGATTCTTGTATTCTTTAACATTGAGGAAGATTCCTGCACGGTCCCAGATTTTGTCCTGAGCAAGTCGGCCATACCAAGACCAAATAGCAATATCGGCGATGGTATAGGTGTCGCCCGCAATATAAGATTTCTTGGCTAATTCCTTATCGAGAAGATCTAGCTGGCGCTTGGCTTCCATGGCGAAGCGATTGATCGCATACTCTATCTTTTCAGGTGCGTAGTGGAAGAAGTGCCCAAAACCGCCACCGAGGAAGGGTGCTGCGCCTGTCTGCCAGAAGAGCCAATTGAGAACCTCGTTCCGCTCGGCTGGGTCTTTGGGGATCAGTTGATCAAACTTTTCTGCGAGGTAGAGCAGAATATTGGCGGATTCAAAAACGCGTACAGGCCGTTGACCTGAGAGATCTAAAAGAGCTGGGATTTTTGAATTAGGATTGATGGCAACAAAGTCCGATCCAAACTGATCTCCTTCACCGATTGTAATTTTGTAAAGGTCATAACCAGCCTGACTAATCCCCAATTCTTTGAGTTCTTCTAGCATAATCGTTGCTTTGATCCCATTAGGAGTGCCTAGGGAGTAGAGTTGGAAAGGGTTTTCTCCGCGAGGGAGTTTCTGTTCAAAGCGGGCACCAGCTGTTGGCTGGTTGATGGCTCCCCATTGGCCACCAATAGCAGCTGGATTTTCCCAGATTTCTGGTAATTTATAATCCGACATCAATTTATCTCCTTAATAGTTGTAAGTTGTAGTGTTATCCTAGCAAAAATACAGTGCTTTTTCAAGAAATTGACCATTGTTTATCCTGCATGATTAGTGTTCTTTTTGACATTTATAAAGAGCTAGCCACTGTTTATGATATAGATTGGATAAGATTTTTAATGCTTGTTTATAACACTAACAGAGAAGCCACCCATGTCTTATAATACTCGCTGTTAACATAGGATAGTATTGCTTTTTAGTATCAAAGACCTAGTTGAAGGAAAATATTTTAGATAGACTTTATGGTAGTAATTCAATCAAGAAGGAGAGATTTCTATGAAAATTGAACACATCGGTCTTTGGACAAGAGATTTGGAAGTGATGAAGAATTTCTACTGTACCTATTTTCAAGCAATAAGCAGTCCACTCTACCATAATCCAGAATCAGGGTTTTCATCTTACTTTTTAACGGTTACAGATGGCACTAGATTGGAATTGTGCTACCGCCCAGATATCATTGAGGGAGTTAAAGACAGCTTTGGTTTCGCCCACCTCGCTTTTTCTCTGGGGTCAAAAGAAGCTGTTGACGCATTCGCTTATAAGATGCAGGAGCACGGTTTTTACCTCCAGAATGGTCCGCGTGTGACGGGTGACGGTTATTATGAAGCTGTCATCTTAGATCCCGAAGGCAATCAGTTAGAACTGACTATCTAGTTATTAAACTGAGAATCTGCCTTAAGAAAAGTATTGCACAGGTTTTAGCTGATATGATCGTTGAGTTCAGGACACTGCAGCATCTTGATCTCAGTAAGGGTTGACATTTGCAATTAGAATGATAGTATAGTAAAAATTGACCTTAAAGGAGAAGCCTCGTGAAACCACTCGATTTTCATCGTTTAGCCAAAGTAGAATTGCACTGTCATTTAGACGGCTCCTTGTCACTTGAAGCTATTCGAAGTTTGGCCGAGATGGCTCGTATTTCCATCCCGCAAGAAGATGCTGATTTGAAGAAATTAGTCACTGCGCCTGAATCCTGCGAGAATTTGATGGATTATCTCAGGACCTTTGATTTTATTCGTCCGCTCTTACAAACAAAGGAAGCCTTGGAACTGGCAGCCTATGATGTGGCCAGTCAAGCCGCTAGAGAAAATGTCATTTATACTGAAATCCGTTTTGCTCCCGAGCTATCTATGGATGAAGGTTTAAGTGCTAGTGATACTGTCAGAGCTACTTTAGCGGGGTTACAGAGGGCTGAAACTGAATTCGGTATTGCTGCTAAGCTTCTCGTCTGCGGTATGCGGCAGTCGGATCCAGATATAACAAAGGAACTGTTATCGGAAATTGCTGTTCTAGCACCTAAAGGGTTAGTGGGCTTTGATTTTGCTGGGGATGAGCATGGCTTTCCCCCTGCCAAGATTGATTCCTTGATAAAAGATGTCCAGTCCATGGGATATCCCATGACACTCCATGCAGGAGAATGCAACTGTCCCAATCATATTACAGATACTCTCAAATTGGGGATCAAACGTATGGGGCATGCTGCAGCTATCGCCCACCATCCTGAAATTATAGCGGATTTTGTTGCAGCTGGAGCAACAGCCGAACTCTGTCTGACTAGCAATCTGCAGACTAAAGCTGCACCTAGTCTAGCGGATTACCCCTATCAGGAGCTGTATGAAGCAGGGGCCAAGCTGACTATCAATACGGACAATCGGACGGTATCAGATACAAATTTAACTAAGGAATACCAACTGTTTCATCGCTACTTTGGCACAACACCAAGCGATTTTATGACCTTTAACCGCAATGCTATTGAAGCCTCCTTTACCAATTCTAAACAAAAAGATCAGCTCTTAGAAAAACTAGAGACAGCCTATGCGACCTATCTCTAAACAAGTTCTATAAAAAATCTGATAATTGTGATATAATCGAATCACTGATTATTTGGAGGAAACTATGGCTTTAGCTAAAATAGTATATGCTAGTATGACTGGAAATACCGAAGAGATTGCCGATATTGTAGCAGAAAAATTGCAGGATCTTGGTCATACCGTTGACGTTGACGAGTGCACAACAGTGGATGCTGCTGACTTTGAAGATGCTGATATGGCTATCATAGCAACCTATACATATGGCGATGGGGATTTGCCTGATGAAATCGTTGATTTTTACGAAGATTTGGCTGATGTTGATCTATCAGGTAAGATTTATGGAGTGGTTGGTTCAGGTGACACCTTCTACGATTATTTCTGCAAATCAGTTGATGAGTTTGAAGAGCAGTTTGCCCTGACCGGTGCCACTAAAGGGGCAGCTTCAGTAAAAGTAGATTTAGCAGCAGAAGACGAGGATATTGAACACTTAGAAGCCTTTGCTGAAGAAATGTCTGCTAAATTGAGTTAGTTAGGCAGAAATATGTGAGGGAGATGTGAAGTGTCCCCGAGGATTAAATCATTTATTTTTGATTAAAGATTGAGGTTGAGACAAAAGTTCTCAGCCTTATTATTTGGTTGATTTTATTTGTTAGACGCAGTGGTTGGTCGGATATCCTTATCCCTTGCTCTACAATAGAAAAACTAATACTTGAGAGAAAAGATTTGAGCTTTACCAACCACATTTTTCTAGGATAGGAGTATAATAATGGCAAGTAGCTGTTAATAAAAAAACTAAAGTTTAGCGGCTTGAAATATGAAGAGTATAGCCTAACTTGAAAGGGTTGAAGCTTGACTGCCTTTTGAGAGTTTAAATGCGCAGAAAGCCATTTTTTAGTGTTTGTCGATTTTTCAAAAGAAGCTGAGTAAGGGGGTTCCTATGCCTAAAAATAGAGATTATGCTTTTGGATTTCACGATGATGTTACTGCTCTTGTGTCAACGGGGCGCGGTTTAACAGAAGAAGTTGTCAGAGAGATCTCCAGAGTGAAAAAAGAACCTGAGTGGATGTTAGAGTACCGTCTTAAAAGTCTTGAGCTCTTTAATCGTCTGCCCATGCCCGATTGGGGGCCGGATCTTTCTGGTATTGATTTTGATGATATCATCTATTATCAGAAACTCAGCGAGGATCGCTCTCGCACTTGGGAGGAAGTGCCGGATAAGATTAAGGAGACCTTCGATCGTTTAGGAATTCCTGAGGCTGAAAAGCAGTATTTGTCTGGTGCTGTAGCCCAGTATGAGTCTGAAGTCGTCTACCACAACATGAAAGAAGAATTTGAAAAGCTAGGGATAATTTTCACCGATACAGACACAGCTCTGCAAGAGTATCCTGAGCTTGTGAAGCAATATTTTGGAACAGTTGTCGCCCCATCGGAGCATAAGTTTGCGGCTTTAAACGGAGCAGTGTGGTCTGGGGGAACCTTTATTTATGTTCCTAAGGGTGTTCAATGTCCTATGCCGGTTCAAACTTATTTCCGTATCAATAGCGAAAATGCCGGTCAATTTGAGCGCTCCCTGATGATTATCGAAGATGGTGCTTCCATCCAGTATATCGAAGGTTGCACGGCGCCCAATTACACCACTAACAGTCTTCATGCAGCAACTGTAGAGATCATTGTTAAGCGGGATGCCACCTTTCGTTATACCACTATGCAAAACTGGTCAGATAATGTCTATAATCTTGTAACGGAGCGTGGAACAGTTGAAGAAAACGGGACCTTAGAGTGGATTGACGGTAATCTTGGTAGTAAGGTCAATATGAAATATCCTTGCTCTATTTTAAATGGTCCTTATGCACGTACCTCTGTACTGTCTATGGCTTTTGCCAATTATGGTCAGCATCTGGATGCTGGCTGCAAGGTCTACCATAACGCTCCTCATACTTCCAGTACACTTATCTCTAAATCAGTTGCTAAGGACGGCGGTCGAACGGACTATCGGGGAACTGTTCGTTTTGCTCCTGACAGTCAAGGTTCTAAATCCCATATTGAATGTGATACGATCTTGATGGATGAAGAATCACGTTCAGATACCATTCCTTTCAATGAAATTCACAACTCTAATGTTTCTCTGGAGCATGAAGCTAAGGTCTCCAAAGTTTCAGAAGATCAGCTTTATTATTTGATGAGTCGCGGTATCAGTGAGGAAGATGCGACTGCTATGATTATCAATGGTTTTATGGATCCCATTACCAAGGAATTGCCTATGGAATATGCTGTTGAGCTCAATACTCTGATCAATATGAGTATGGAAGGATCAGTCGGTTAGGCTGTTTTGCCTTGCTATATGAGGTCATTTCTCCTATAATAACGGTATGGCATTTAAGAAATTAGAGTTGAAGGGCCAAAATCTGCGGCGTATATTGAGTCTGGTAGGCCTCTTGATTGGAATTATCTACTTTAGCTTCTTGCTTCTGCGCTACTGGGATGTCCTTCTCAGTTACGTCAATGTAGAAAAGCAAGTTGCTAATTTGGGCCGCCAATTGTCCACCGCCAATGTCATTAATTTCTGTGTACTCATACTGTTGACAGCTCTGGGATCAGCTATTCCTTTTCTTTCCAATAGTGTTCTGGCGGTTTTTAACGGGGTTGTCTTTGGTCCTTGGATTGCTCTGGTCATGAATGTGCTAGCCAATACGCTAGGAAATTTCTTAGTTTTAAGAGTTTTAAAAATCGTCAATATCACAGAGCGCGAGAAAAACTTTTCTGATAAATTGGCTATTTTAAAGCAAGTCGATAATCCCTATGTAGCTGTCAGTTTAGGATATATGATTCCTGTTTTTCCGACACTCTTAGTGAACTATTTAGTAACGGAGATACAGCTACCACTTAAGAAATGGTTGCCTTGTGTCGCAATAGGAGTTTTTCCTACTAGCTGCCTTTATGCTTTTGGCGGTGATGCGATTATAAATGGTAACGTCAAGCGGTTATTACTCTTGCTTGTGCTTGCTGGCATAGTTTACCTATTAGTGAGAAAATATACAATAAAGCAAAAGACCTAGTTTTACTGGGCTTTTTTTGCTATAATTTTCAAAGAATGAAGGGGGAAGTACCATGAATTTAGAACTAATTCGTCAAAATATTGATGCTATTGATCAAGAGTTGGTTATCTTAATTGAAAAGCGAATGAACTTGGTTAGCCAAGTAGCAGCTTTCAAGAAAGAGACGGGCAAGGCTATTTACGATAAAGAACGTGAGGATGCCATATTGGCCAAGGTGTCAGAACTTGTAACCGATAAAAACTATGAACCCTTTGTTGTTGCGACTTTTGCAGATATTATGAAGGAATCACGAGCCTATCAAAATCACAATTTAGAAGTTGAGCAGAATCCTCTTTAAAAGGCAGAAAAAATACCGTTTTAAAAGAGGATTACTACAGCATCTAAAGTAATTAATCAATAATTTGTAGAATCGACTGATAAATTCTCTATTTGCCATGTCTGGAGGAACTAGTGCAAAAATCATTAAAAAATAATCTTATTCTCATTCTAGCAGCTATTACTGTTGGCCTGCTTATCGGAGCGATTGATACTTTGTTTGGTCGAGTCTTGATAACTCTCAGTGATTTTCGCGATAGTCACTACTTCGCAACCTTGCCTTTTCTAGCTTTAGCAGGACTGGTGAGTGTCTGGCTTTACCAGCGCTTTGGGGGAAAGAGTAGCCGAGGAATGAGCCTGATATTTGAAGTAGGGCAGGGGAAAGGTAACTACATTCCTAAAGTGCTTGTCCCTCTGATTATGTTAACAACTTGGTTGACCCACCTTTTTGGCGGCAGTGCTGGCCGCGAAGGTGTAGCTGTTCAGATTGGAGCAACCGTTTCTCACTGGTTGGGAAAGCAATTACCCGTCAAAGACAGCTCTCGTATATTTCTCATGACAGGCATGGCCGCCGGTTTTGCAGGTCTCTTTCAAACACCATTGGCCGCTACCTTTTTTGCCTTAGAAGTGTTAGTTATTGGAGAATTAACAATAGCAGCCTTACTACCAGCTCTATTAGCTTCTCTTGTCGCTAGTCAAACTTCCCATGTTCTGGGGTTAGAAAAGTTTGCAGCTCCGCTATCAGTGAATCTAGACCTAACGCCTGTGCTTATCCTGAAATTATGTCTGCTGGGCCTTTGTTTTGGTGTGGTTGGGACGGCCTTTGCTGCTGGTTTAGCTTGGGCTAAAAGACAAGCAGCGGTTTATTTTAATAATCCCTACATTCGTATTGCTCTAATAGGCCTAACTGTCACCGGTTTACTGTTCTTATTCTGGCAGGGGCGTTACGCAGGGTTAGGGACTAATCTCATTTCTCTAAGTTTAGATGGTGGAAATGTCTACATATGGGATTGGCTTTTAAAATTTGTACTAACCCTTCTTACCTTAACAGCTGGTTTTCAAGGTGGGGAAGTGACACCCCTGTTTGCTATCGGTGCTAGTCTGGGAGTTGTTTTGGCCAGTCTTTTTGGCTTACCACCGGTCTTTGTCGCTGGACTTGGTTATGCAGCAGTTTTTGGTTCTGCAACCAATACGCTGTTAGCTCCGATGTTTATCGGTGGTGAAGTTTTCGGCTTTGCTAATATGCCTTATTTTGTTATTGTCTCTGCCCTAGCCTTTCTTGTCAACCATAAATACGGCATTTATGCCTTGCAAAAACGCTAATCATAGTGTAAAATAGTCCTATGTGTGCAATGGACACACGAAAATACGGCTAATCCGCTGGGACAAGCACCTAAGATTAGTAAGATAGGAGAAAAATAAATGAATCCATTAATCCAAAGTTTGACTGAAAGTCAACTGCGTACTGATATCCCTGACTTCCGTCCAGGTGACACTGTCCGTGTTCACGCTAAAGTTGTCGAAGGTAGCCGCGAACGTGTTCAGATCTTTGAGGGTGTGGTTATCTCACGTAAAGGTCAAGGTATCTCAGAAATGTATACTGTCCGTAAGATCTCAAGCGGTATCGGTGTCGAACGTACATTCCCAGTTCACACGCCACGTGTCGAAAAAATCGAGGTTACTCGTCATGGTAAGGTACGTCGCGCTAAACTGTACTACCTTCGTGCATTGCAAGGTAAGGCTGCGCGTATCAAAGAAGTGCGTAAATAAGAAAGCTGAAGCGCAGTCCGTTGGATTGTGCTTTTTTAGTTCATAAACTTTTGTCTCTTTGTCAACTGTAATAAGTATGAAAAAGTTACTGGTCTAGTAGAAACCTGCCAAACCGTACTTAGAGGGGAATATTAAAGGTATGTTTTTCTCAAATGAGGAAAACTTTTTTGATTAAATTCTTCTTTTATGCAGATTTTGCCTTGGCGATAGCAGATGCTGTAATGGAAGAGTGGCAGGGTGTTTATTTAATTTCAGGAAAGGAATAGCCTCATGTTTTAATTGCTTGAATCAGCTTCTTAGGGTTGCATTCGTTTTTAGTCTAGGGTACAATAGAGGAAGCTGATGTGTCTCCTTAGTTAAATGGATATAACAACTCCCTCCTAAGGAGTAGTTGCTGGTTCGATTCCGGCAGGGGATATATTTGAAAGCAAGAATAGTAGGAACTGAGAACTTACGACTCAGTTTTTTAATTTTATGCAGTATGAGTGCAAGTGGCTAATACTGGGTCTCAAACTCATATAGTAGTGAAAATCAGTGCTGCTTGCTATTCATCCATCTTTTGCAGGCTGATTATTGTTAATCTCTGCATACTGCGGAGAATTAAGTTAACGCAGCCACCGCTATTGGCACATTTTGAGCCTACTATTTACATTCTGGTTTTGTGAGGGTATTTTTATTTTCTTGTTCCTTTGAAATAATCATGCTACAATATCTTGTATAGAAATAAATAATCAAACACAAGATATTGTAATAAAAGGAGTTTTTCTTGAAGTTTGTATATATTAGCCTGAGCGGTAATACTAAGGCCTTTGTCCAGAAGCTGGTTGATTATTTTACCTTTAACCATGCCGATATTCCAGTTGAAACTTTAGATGTCAAAGAGTTAGTCAAGGAAGGTCAGGCTTATCCTGATTTGGATCAGCCCTATATAGCCTTTCTACCAACTTATTTAGAAGGTGGAAATGGTGTGGATAACGGTGATCAGGAGATCTTAACAACTGATCTGCGCCATTTAATCGCTAAGGGAAATAATGCCCAATATTGCTTGGGTATTGTCGGTAGTGGTAATCGTAATTTTAATAATCAGTTCTGTTTAACGGCTTATCAGTACTCCAACCAGTTTGGCTTTCCCGTTCTTGACACTTATGAGATGAGAGGGCTGTCTGCTGATGTGGAGCGAATTGCTGAGAAAATTTTGCAGGTCTATGGTGCAGTTAGCTAGTCGCCATTATCCTAAAAAGTAGGTAAAAATGATTTTTAGACTTAATATTTCTGATTGCTGAATAGCCTTGGCTTAGTTGGTGGAAAAGTACGGTATCAATTTTCCTGCTGGGGATAAAAATAGGTGATTAGCAATTCACTGGTTTTACTTACGATAAATTTAGTCTGGACAAATTGTCTGAATTGTGCTACAATTTAAAAATATAAATCGGAGGATTCTGAATGAGAGACGACATCAAGATTAATGATCGAGCCGAGGCCATCAGCCAGGAATTGGTGAGTAAATTGGAAACAGTTTACGACCCAGAAATTGAGTTGGATATCTATAATCTGGGTCTGATTTATGAAATCGACCTAGATGAAAAAGGTCACTGTAAGGTCGTTATGACTTTTACCGATGTAGCTTGTGGCTGTGCTGATACCTTACCTATTGATTTAGCGGAAACCTTAAAGACCATTGATGGTATCGAGTCAGCCAGCGTCGAGGTGGTCTGGAAGCCTGTTTGGAAACTCACTCGTATTAGTCGCTTGGGTCGTATCGCGCTAGGAATCAGTCCTAAATAATGGCATTTTAGAGAAGAGGAAGTCTTATGACAGAAGATATGAAGAAGCTCCGTCATCGTTCAGCTGTCTACGATAGTATGGTTAAGTCCCCTAACCGCGCTATGCTGCGTGCTACAGGGATGACTGACCGAGATTTTGAAACGCCCATTGTTGGTGTCATCTCAACATGGGCAGAAAATACGCCATGTAATATTCACCTTCACGATTTTGGTAAGATTACCAAAGAGGGTGTCAAAGACGCGGGAGCCTGGCCCGTTCAATTTGGTACCATTACAGTAGCCGATGGTATTGCTATGGGAACGCAAGGTATGCGTTTTTCCTTGACTTCTCGTGATATTATTGCTGATTCTATTGAGGCAGCGATGGGCGGTCATAATGTAGATGCCTTTGTGGCTATTGGTGGTTGTGATAAAAATATGCCTGGGTCAATGATTGCCATTGCTAATATGGATATTCCAGCTATCTTTGCCTATGGTGGTACTATCGCTCCGGGTAGTCTGGACGGTAAGGACATTGACTTGGTTTCTGTCTTTGAAGGGGTTGGTCACTGGAATCACGGTGATATGACCGAAGAAGAAGTGCGCCAAATTGAATGTAATGCTTGCCCCGGCCCTGGTGGCTGCGGCGGTATGTATACGGCTAACACTATGGCAACAGCTATCGAAGTTTTGGGAATGAGTCTGCCCGGTTCTTCGTCGCATCCAGCTGAATCGGCTGAAAAGAAGGCTGATATTGAGGAAGCTGGTCGTGCGGTTGTCAAGATGTTGAAGATGGGCCTTAAACCATCTGATATTCTGACGCGCGAAGCTTTTGAGGACGCTATTACAGTAACAATGGCACTTGGTGGATCGACTAACTCAACCCTTCACCTGCTTGCTATCGCGCATGCAGCCAATGTTGAATTAACCCTAGAAGACTTTAATACCATTCAGGAAAAAGTGCCGCACCTAGCTGATTTGAAACCATCTGGCCAATATGTTTTCCAAGATCTCTATAATGTTGGCGGTGTGCCTGCTGTTATGAAATATCTTTTGGCTAACGGTTTCTTACATGGTGATCGTATGACTTGTACTGGTAAGACCGTTGCTGAAAACTTGGCAGCCTTCTCAGATTTAACGCCTGGTCAAAAGGTTATCATGCCGCTTGACAATCCTAAGCGTGCAGATGGCCCTCTGATTATTCTCAATGGTAATTTGGCGCCGGAAGGTGCTGTTGCCAAGGTTTCTGGAGTTAAAGTCCGTCGCCACGAAGGTCCGGCCAAGGTATTTGATTCTGAAGAAGACGCTATTGAAGCAGTTCTGAATGATGATATCGTTGACGGCGATGTTGTGGTTGTCCGCTATGTTGGTCCTAAGGGCGGTCCAGGTATGCCTGAGATGCTTTCTCTATCATCCATGATTGTCGGTAAGGGTCAAGGGGACAAGGTTGCCTTGATTACGGATGGTCGCTTCTCTGGTGGTACCTACGGTTTAGTTGTCGGTCACATTGCACCGGAAGCACAAGACGGTGGTCCTATTGCTTACCTAAGAACGGGTGATACTGTCATCGTTGATCAAGATACTAAAGAAATTACGATGAAGGTATCCGAAGAAGAATTGGAACGTCGCAAGGCTGAAACAGCGATCCCGCCGCTTTACTCACGCGGAGTTCTCGGTAAGTATGCCCATATTGTTTCTTCAGCATCAAAAGGTGCTGTTACCGATTTCTGGAATAAGGATTAGAGTTAAACGAACGATAGTGCTGTCAAAAGAGGCGGAGAGCCCTTTCTTATCTCCCCTCTTTTTTTGTAGCTGCAAAAGTGGTAACATAGTAGTATCATACATTTGGAGGCTACCATGCAGAAATTAGGGACCTACTGGTCAGGTTTTGCTCTGACGGCTGTTATAGCTCTTGTAGCTTTGGTTATGGGCAATTATATCCCTTTGATTGGTTCCAGCATCTTCGCCATTGTTTTAGGCATTATTGTCAGCAATACGATAGGGATTCCAGCGTCTGCCCAAGCAGGAGTAGCCTATAGCGGCAAGAAGATTTTACAATATGCCATTATTATCTTAGGGGTAAGTATGCCCATTCAAGAGGTATCTCAGACAGGTTTTTCATCCTTGAGGATTTCGGCGACAACCATTGTAATTTCATTTGTAGTATCCTACTTGATCGGTCGTTGGCTCAGATTGCCGCACAATTTAGAGGTTTTAATAGGGTTTGGGACAGCGATTTGTGGCGGTTCCGCCATTGCAGCAGCTTCTCCCATTTTGGAAGCTGAGGATGATGAGATTGCTCTATCTATGTCGACAATTTTTCTTTTCAATATTGCAGCTGTTTTTCTTTTTCCTATTTTAGGGCACCTCATGCAGATGACAGACACCGCTTTCGGTCTCTGGGCAGGAACAGCCGTTAATGACACATCATCAGTAGTAGCTGCCGGCTATAGTTACAGTCAAAAAGCTGGAGATTTTGCAACGATTGTTAAATTAGCACGAGCACTGATGATTGTCCCTGCCTGTTTAATTTTAGCTGGAGTTCAATTTTATCGTTCAAAAAAGAATCAGCAAAATTTTTCATTCGCGAAGGTTTTCCCATGGTTTATCCTATGGTTTATTGTGGCTTCCTTACTGACTTCCCTTGGAGTTATCTCAAAGAATTTTCTTCCTTGGGCCAAACTCCTGTCACAATTTTTAATGGCTATGGCACTGGCGGGTATCGGCTGCAAGGTCTCTTTTCGGCAATTTAAGCAGGCGGGATTTAGACCCCTGATTACTGGTGCTGTAACATGGGCTGCAGTAGCTCTGTCCAGTCTCTTTCTGCAATATTTTGTCTTTTAAAGTTATGACCTCGTTACAAAATCATGTTATAATATTTTTTAATTGTGTTAAGGAGTGTGGTGTATGCCAAGAAAAAGAAAAAGGCCGCTGGATAGTCGGATTGACTACACGGTAATCTTACCAGTATTTCTTTTAATTTTAATCGGAATGGTAGCTATCTATACTGCTACCTACCATGACTACCCCAAGACGATTTTATCAGTCATGATCCAACAAGTTATTGGTGTCGTAGTGGGCTGTGTCGTTGCTTTTGTTGTCATGTTTTTTGATGTTGAACGGTTATGGAAATTAACCCCTTATCTTTACGGTGTGGGACTTGTTCTAATGGTTTTACCACTATTTATTTATAGTCCTACCTTAGTAGCTTCTACAGGGGCTAAAAACTGGGTTAGCATTGGTTCGGTCAGTCTGTTTCAGCCATCAGAATTTATGAAAATAGCCTATATCTTGATGCTGGCACGCATGGCTGTCTGGTTTAAAGATGAAAATAAGGAAGAAGAACCATCACTTAAAAAAGACGGTCGGCTCCTACTCCTTTATTTAGGAGTCACTGTACCGGTCTTGCTGCTGTTGGTACTGCAAAAGGACATGGGAACAGCAATGGTCTTCTTAGCCATCTTAGCAGGTCTGATTGTCTTATCGGGTATTTCTTGGCGCATCATCCTGCCGGCAATTTTAGTTGCGACAATAGGGTTTGGCCTCTTCCTTTTAGTCTTTACTAGTAACTGGGGAAAAGAGTGGCTTTATCATATGGGAATGGATACCTATAAAATCAACCGTGTCGCGGCTTGGCTGGATCCCTTTGCTTACGAATCAGGCATTGCCTACCAGCAGGTACAGGGTCTGATTTCCATCGGTAGTGGTGGAATCTTTGGTAAAGGTTTTAATGTTGCGGATTTATCTGTGCCGGTCAGAGAATCGGATATGATTTTTACGGTGATTGCAGAAGATTACGGATTTATTGGCAGTATTGTTGTTATCTTGCTCTATTTAATTTTGATTTTCCGGATGATTCGTATCACGATTGAATCAAATAATGTGTTTTACACCTACATTTCAACAGGTTTTATCATGATGATTCTTTTCCATATTTTTGAGAATGTCGGTGCAGCTATTGGAGTTCTTCCGCTGACAGGTATCCCTCTTCCTTTTATTTCCAAGGGGGGATCCTCACTCATGTCCAACCTGATCGGTGTTGGTCTGATCCTATCCATGTCTTATCAAAATTCATTGACTAAGGAAAGGCGCATTGATGAACGCATGAGTCGTAGTAATTGGAATAAATACTGGATTTAGGTAAACGAACTGGTACAAGGAAGTGCCAGTTCGTTTTTATGTGAACAAGTCTGTCTTATAGCCTTGATGTCAGCCAATAGAAGATCTGTAGAAGTGTGTGCCGCTTTTCTGGCAATTGAACAAGGGTCTAATTTCTCTGGGAAAAAGAAGAAACATCCTATGTGCCAAGAACCCAGCACCTATATTTGTGACCAGCTGTTGTTGATTTAATTTCCAACTGCAACAGCTTTCCCAGACCTTACAGGCTAATTTTCTTTAAGTCATTTAACGGCTCAGTAACTCATATATAGAAAACACGGTAAAGTAATACTAAGAAAATACGGGCTTATTTTGGTTCAAAACAATGTGTCGTCATGGACAGCAAAATGGGCTGGGAAGTCCCTTGAAACAAGGGTTTAATACCTACAAATCAGGTGCAAAAACGAGAGAAATATGCTATAATTAAGATTATGAAATTTCATGATTATATTTGGGATTTAGGGGGCACTCTGCTTGATAACTATGAAATCTCAACGCAGGCTTTCTGCCAAACACTTAAAGAATTTGGTGTTGAAGCTGATCACGACCAAGTCTATGCGAGGCTTAAGGTTTCAACAGAAGCTGCTGTCGCTCACTTTATTCCCAATCACCCTACTTTTTTGGCTCGTTACAAGGATCGCGAAGCTAAAGCATTAGCAGCTCCTATTTTATTTGCAGGAGCTGAGGAGTTGCTGGCGCAAATTGTTGCGGATGGCGGTCGAAATTTTTTGATTTCACATCGAAATCACTTGGTCCTAGATATTTTGGATAAGGCAGCTATTGCCCAGTATTTTACTGAGGTGGTGACCAGTGAGAGCGGCTTTGCTCGAAAGCCTGATCCGGAATCCATGCTTTATCTCAAAGAAAAATATAGTATGACAAACGCCCTTGCCATCGGGGATCGGGAGATTGATCGGCAAGCAGCACAAGCAGCAGGGATTGACGCCCTGCTATTTGATGGCACAAAACCATTATTAGAAACGGTAGTGTAGAATGACAGAAGAGAATAAAAACAAAGACGCATTAGCGCAGGAATACGATGCTAGCCAAATCCAAGTTTTGGAAGGTTTAGAGGCTGTAAGAATGCGCCCGGGTATGTATATTGGGTCCACCTCCAAGGAAGGCCTCCATCATCTGGTTTGGGAAATTGTTGACAACTCAATTGATGAAGCCTTGGCTGGTTTTGCCAGCCATATTGAGGTCTTTATTGAAGCAGATAACTCCATCACTGTTACTGATGACGGCCGTGGTATTCCTGTTGATATTCAAGAAAAAACGGGTCGTCCTGCAGTAGAAACTGTCTTTACGGTTCTTCACGCTGGCGGTAAGTTTGGCGGCGGCGGTTACAAGGTTTCTGGTGGTCTACATGGTGTCGGCTCTTCCGTTGTTAATGCTCTGTCCACATTTCTGGAAGTGCGCGTCCATAAGAATGGTCACATTCACTTCCAAGAGTACAGACGAGGAGTTGTTGTTGATGATTTGAAGATTATTGGTGATACTGAACGCACAGGTACGACAGTCCACTTTGCACCGGATCCAGAAATTTTCACCGAAACAATCGAGTTTGATTTTGACAAATTAGCTAAGCGAATTCAGGAGTTGGCCTTTCTCAATAAGGGGCTAAAGATTTCAATCACGGACAAGCGCAGTGGTCAAGAACAGCAAGAGGATTACCATTATGAAGGTGGGATTGTCAGTTATGTTGACTATCTCAATGAAAATAAGGATGTGCTTTTTGAAAATCCTATCTATACAGATGGTGAGCTGAATGGCATAGCCGTTGAAGTAGCCATGCAGTATACGGGAACTTATCATGAAAATGTTCTTAGTTTTGCCAATAATATCCATACTCATGAAGGCGGTACTCATGAACAAGGCTTTAGAACAGCTTTAACACGTGTCATCAATGATTACGCTAGGCAGAATAAACTACTCAAGGAAAAGGATGATAACCTCTCTGGTGAGGATGTTCGAGAAGGGCTGACTGCTATCGTTTCTGTCAAGCATCCTAACCCTCAGTTTGAGGGGCAGACCAAAACCAAGCTAGGAAACTCAGAAGTAGTAAAGATTACCAATCGTCTCTTTAGCGACGCTTTCTCCCGTTTCCTCTTAGAAAATCCTCAGGTAGCTAAGAAAATCGTGGAAAAGGGGATCTTAGCTTCCAAAGCTAGGATTGCTGCTAAACGTGCCCGCGAAGTAACACGCAAGAAGTCTGGTCTGGAAATTTCTAACCTGCCAGGTAAGTTGGCGGATTGCTCATCTAATAATGCTAGCCAAAATGAGCTCTTTATTGTTGAGGGGGACTCAGCCGGTGGTTCTGCTAAGTCGGGTCGCAATCGCGAATTTCAAGCGATTCTGCCTATTCGCGGTAAAATTCTTAATGTTGAGAAAGCCAGCATGGACAAAATCTTAGCTAATGATGAAATCCGCAGCCTCTTTACTGCCATGGGAACTGGCTTTGGTGCTGAGTTTGATGTCAGCAAGTCGCGTTATCATAAGCTGGTCATCATGACCGATGCTGATGTTGACGGAGCCCATATCCGGACCTTGCTCTTAACCTTAATCTATCGCTTTATGCGTCCAGTACTGGAAGCGGGCTATGTTTACATTGCTCAGCCACCTATCTACGGTGTTAAGGTCGGAAGTGAGGTTAAAGAATATATTCAGCCGGGTTCTGATCAGGAAACAAAATTACAGGAGGCCCTAGAACGTTACACACAGGGGCGCTCTAAACCAAGTGTCCAACGGTATAAAGGACTAGGAGAAATGGATGACCACCAGCTTTGGGAGACAACCATGGATCCTGATAACCGCCTGATGGCCCGTGTCTCAGTCGATGATGCAGCAGAAGCAGATAAAATTTTTGATATGTTGATGGGAGATCGTGTTGAGCCTCGCCGTGAATTTATCGAAGAAAATGCCGTTTATAGTACTTTGGATATTTAAAAGACTGGAATTCCAAGTGAAAAAGTGTGGGAAAGAACCTGATTTTTATAACAGATCACTTTCTCACGACTGTAGTTGCCTGCTTGTATCTACTGTTTCCTAATACTAGATTTAGATAAATAGAGTAGGGTATTTCCAAACTGATAAACGCCACAGAATATTTCTGGAGAGTGGTATAGACGGACATGATGGCACCACCCTCAATTAAGTTAGAACTTTTTTTGATATGTCCTTGGAACTATGATATAATGGGGCGTACTATGTGATAATGTGAAGGTGCTCAGTGCCTTCGACACTTAAAGGAGAAAACATGTCGAGCGGAATTGTAGTACTGATTGTAGCTGTTGTCCTTGTGGTCATCGTCGGCTACCTTATCGGTGTTATTCTAAGAAAACGAAACGACCTGCGACTGGTTCAATTAGAGGAGCGTAAGCAAAAGTTATTTGACCAGCCGATAGCCCAAGAGTTGGAGAAGGTCAAGAAACTCAACTTGATTGGTCAAAGTCAAACGACTTTTCGTGAATGGAACCAAAAGTGGACGGATCTTACCTCTAATACTGTCAAAAATATTGAAGCCAACCTAACTGAAGCTGAAAATCAGAATGATTCCTTCCGTTTCTTGAAGGTCAGAAATTCGATTGGAACTATCGAAAGTCAGTTGGATCTAGCTGAAGAAGATATCGCAGCGGTTCAGGAAGCGCTAGAAATCCTACAGGATCAAGAGGATAAGAATAGTGCACGTGTTAAGCATGCCTTGGATCTTTACGAAGATCTAAAAAGCAGCATCGAAGATAATGCCGATAATTTCGGGACCACCAAGAACGAGATCGAAAAACAGCTCAAAAATATCGAAGCAGAATTTTCACAGTTTGTTACACTCAATTCAACCGGTGACCCTGTCGAGGCAGCTGAAATCTTGGACAAGGCAGAAGAACATACCATTGCTCTCGGTCAGATTTCTGAAAAAATTCCAGCGATTGTCGCCAAATTAGAGGATGATTTTCCAGATCAGCTGGACGATTTGGAGTCTGGATACAGCAAGCTGTTAGAGGCACATTACCATTTCCCAGAACGCAATATCGAACGGCGCTTTCAGGATATTCGTGAGTCAATCAGCAGCAATGCTGATGGCCTAGTTACCTTAGATCTGGATCGAGCTAATGATGAAAATGCCGAAATTCAAGAAAAGATTGACAGTCTCTACGCTATTTTCGAGCGCGAGATCGATGCCAACAAACAGGTTATGAAAGACAGCAAAGTTCTGCCTAAATATCTGGAACATGCTAAGCACAATAACGATCAGCTTGAAAAAGAAATGGCGCGTCTCAACCATCTCTATATCATTGAGGACAATGAGACCCTCAGCGTTAAAAACTTTGCTAAAGAATTAGAGACCATCGAGCAAGATACGATTCCAGCGATTGAGAACTTTGATGCACAAGAAAAACCATATTCAGAGCTCAAGGTTATCTTTGATGAAGCGCTTAAAACCTTGTCGACAGTGGAAGAAGGCCAAATTGAACTCGGCGGAGAGCTCAAGAGTATTGAACGTATCGAAAATGAATCTCGAATCAAAGCTGATGATTACATCAACCAGCTTCATGTTATTAAGCGTTTTATGGAAAAACGCAATTTACCAGGTATTCCGCAGGATTTCCTCAGTATCTTCTTCACAACGAGTGAGCATTTGGAAACCCTTTTAGATGAACTGAATAAACACCGCATCAATATTAACTTGGTAGCACGTTTGACCGAATCTGCAGGCTCTTCAATGGATCTCCTGCTTGAAACAACCTACCGTGTGGTGCAAAATGCTACTCTGACAGAACAGCTCCTCCAATACTCCAACCGTTATCGGAGTTTTGAGCCAGCTGTCCAAGATAGTTTTGAAATTGCTCTGCGTCTATTTGAAAAAGAGTATGACTACAAATCATCTTTTGAAGAAATCTCATATGCCTTGGAAATGGTTGAACCAGGCGTAACCGATCGCTTTGTATCATCTTATGAGAGAACACGCGAAATTATTCGCTTTTAAAGTAGATAGTTAAACAGAGTCGAGCCATTGTGTTCGGCTCTGTTTTGCAACTATGAAAGAAAAGTCTTCTCCGCCTATTATCCCTACTTTCATAGGTACTGATAGGTGTTGTTTACAAGGTAAAGAACCCCAAAAAGTGCGATGAAATTTAAGAGCTATTAAGCAAAAAACACCCTGTTTTGTGATATAATAAAATTCCGTGAGTGAGGGAAAATTAATTGAAAGGGGCACCTATGTTCGAGACAGCAGACAGGCCTGAACGTGTGATTTTACTTGGTGTCGAATTGCAAGAAACAAAAAATTTCGACATGTCCATGCAGGAGTTGGCTAGCTTGGCTGAAACAGCAGGTGCTCAGGTTATTACTGTTTATTGTCAAAAACGGGAGCGTTATGACAGCAAGTTGTTTATAGGTTCAGGGAAATTGGCTGAAATTGCGGCCATGATTGCGGCTGACGAGATTAATACTGTCATTGTCAACAACCGTCTAACCCCTAGACAAAATTCAAATTTGGAAGCAGCTTTCGGTGTTAAAGTCATCGATCGTATGCAGTTAATCCTAGATATTTTTGCCTTGCGTGCTCGCAGTCATGAAGGCAAGTTGCAGGTCCATTTGGCTCAGCTCAAATATATGCTGCCGCGCTTGACTGGTCAGGGTGTTATGCTTAGTCGACAGGCTGGTGGTATTGGCAGTCGTGGTCCGGGTGAGAGCCAGTTGGAACTCAACCGACGCTCTATCCGTCATCAAATTGCTGACATTGAGCGCCAGTTGCAAGTGGCGGAAAAAACTCGCTCAACCGTACGAGAAAAGCGCCTGGATTCTTCGGCTTTCAAGATTGGCTTGATTGGCTATACTAATGCTGGTAAGTCCACCTTGATGAACAGGCTAACGGATAATCGTCAATATGAAGCCGATGAATTATTTGCGACTTTGGATGCAACGACGAAACAGATTTATCTTAAGGATCGTTTTCAGGTGACTCTGACCGATACTGTGGGCTTTATTCAAGATTTACCAACAGAGTTAGTGGCGGCCTTTAAATCGACCTTGGAGGAGAGTCGCCATGCTGATTTGCTCTTGCATGTCATTGATGCTAGTGACCCCAATCATGCCGAACAAGAGGCTGTTGTTCTATCAATTTTGGAGGATTTGGGGATGCAGGATATTCCAAGGCTGGCTGTTTACAATAAAATGGATCAAACTGACCAGCTAGTGGCAACAGCTTTTCCAAATATCCGTCTCTCCCTCAAGGAGAAAAATAGTCGACAAATACTACGTCGACAAATTTTGGACGAGGTTGAGCAGCTTTTTGTGCCATTCTCACTTAAAATAGGTCAGAACAAACTTTATAAGCTATATGAATTAAGCAGGGTTGCTCTGCTTGACCCTTATGAGTTTGAAGGTGAAACTACTACAATTACAGGTTTTATCGCTGAAGAAAACAAATGGAAGCTGGAAGAATTTTATGACTGATGTGATCGATTTAGCTCTTAAATATGGTGGTTTTACGAGTTTAGATAAGGTTTACCTGACAACAATTTTATCCCAGCTGACTCCGGAAAAACAGCAATTGCTAGTGACACCGCCGCCTAGCGTCGTCAATGCCTATTTTTCTGAACTCTACCAAAAGCAGGGACCAAAGGCTGCTACAAATTACTATTTTGAACTTGCTAAGGCTTTTGGCTGGTTGACGACCTCTCAGCCTTCATTTACACATGAGCAGCACCCTTTTGTGCGCTTGAATCTGTCTGGTCAGTCTTTCGGTTTTGTTTATGAAACAGATAATGAGACTGCTCAGGTATTTTCTGAACAACCAATCAGTGCAACTGGTGGTCTTTTGATGGAATTAGCACAGATTTTTCCCCACTATAAGGTTTATCGAGAAGGCGATGAAATAAAAATGCGGCCGCTTATCTTTGATGAGGAAGGTAAGAAAGAGTTGGATTTGTTAGCATCGGATGTTCTTTTAACAAGTGCCTTTCGCCTCAAAGGAGGAATTATCAAGGTTTCGGGCTACAATGCGCAAGAAGTTTTAGATGTAGCTGATAACTTAGTTTCAGGGATAGATAAAGCTATGCTTTACTACGGCTTTCAGCAAAGAGAATGCACGATTTATATACAAGAATAGATTAGAAAGAGCCAGAACTATAGGGCTTTAGCCAGCCGATAGTATGGTTATTGGGATTTAGTATGGAACTACAATTTTTAGGAACAGGTGCAGGTCAACCCGCTAAAGCGAGGAATGTCTCAAGTCTAGTGCTAAAGCTCCTTAATGAAATCGATGAAGTCTGGATGTTTGATTGCGGTGAAGGAACCCAGCGCCAAATTTTAGAGACCAATATTAAGCCGCGTAAGATTAGAAAGATTTTTATTACACACTTGCATGGAGATCATGTTCTCGGATTGCCTGGCTTTTTAGCCAGCCGATCTTTTCAGGCTAGTGAAGAACAGACTGATCTTGATATTTACGGTCCAGTGGGGATTCGGAGTTTGGTTCTGTCCAGTATAAAGGCGACGGGAACGCGGCTCCCCTACCGCATTCATTTTCACGAATTTGATGGCAAGTCGTTGGGACAAATTTTAGAAACGGATAAATTTACAGTCTATGCGGAGAAGTTGGACCATACTATTTTTTGTGTAGGGTATCGTGTAGTCCAAAAAGATCTGGAAGGGAGTCTGGATGCAGATGGTTTAAAGGCTGTAGGTGTTCCTTTTGGTCCCTTGTTTGGCCGAATTAAGAGTGGTCAAGATATTGTATTAGAAGATGGCAGAACAATCACCGCCAAGGACTACGTATCTCCGCCACGTAAGGGTAAAGTGGTAACCATTTTAGGTGACACCAGAAAGTGTCATGCTAGTGTGCGTTTGGGCTTGGGAGCTGATATCTTGGTTCATGAAGCGACCTATGGCAAGGGAGATGAGCGCTTGGCTAGAAATCACGGACACTCTACTAATATGCAGGCTGCTCATATTGCTAAGGAAGCATCAGCCAAACGTCTTTTAATGAACCACATCAGCGCTCGCTTCCTAGCTCGCGATGTTCGTCAATTAGAAGCAGATGCTCGAACCATCTTTGAAAATTGTAAGGTAGTTTGGGATTTAGAAGAGGTAGAAATTTAACCATGGAAAAGGGTCGTATTATCGCTGTGACAGGAGCTTCTGGGGGATTAGCAGAGGCTATCATCAATCTTTTACCTTCTGATGATAGCGTTATTGCCATAGGACGCAATAAAGGAAGACTGGACCAGCTCTATGCTGGCAAGCCACAGGTTCGTACTTTTAGTTTGGATATCCATTCAGACAGTCAGGTGGCTGCCCTAGTTGACCAACTCTATCTGGAATATGGCCGTATTGATATTTTTATCAATAATGCAGGCTTCGGAGAGTTCAAAAGCTTTGATCAATTTGACTCTGAGACCATTCGAGAGACTTTCGATGTCAATACTCTGGCTACTATTAACTTTTCCCGTCTGGTCGGTGCTAAAATGGCTCAGCAAAGGAGCGGTCACATCATCAATATTGCCAGTATGGCAGGGAAGCTGGCCACTATCAAGGCTAGTGTCTACGCGGCAACCAAGTTTGCTGTTATCGGCTACTCCAATGCCTTGCGTCTGGAATTAGCCGATAACAATGTCTATGTAACAACGGTCAACCCCGGTCCTATATCGACTAAATTTTTCGACAGGGCTGATCCATCAGGCGGCTATCTCCAAGCAGTAGAGCGCTTCAGCCTGACGCCTCAACAAGTAGCAAAGAAGATTATCAAAAGTCTGGGTGAAAACAGGCGCGAGCTCAATATGCCCTTTGCAATGGTTCTTTCTGCTAAATTTTACGCTTTATTTCCTAAAATGGCTGATTTTCTTTCGAGAAAGGTTTTCAATTACAAATGATTTCGTCAAAATATGACTGGACTATAATCGAACAGGCTCCCAGCGAGTCCTTTTTAGAACAGGCACATAAAAAAGGTTTAGATGATACAGCTGCCAAAATTCTTTTTGAGCGAGGCATCCATACTCAAGATAAGCTTGATGACTTTTTAGCCCCTGATCTATCCCATTTACATGATCCCTATTTGCTCCATGATATGGAAAAAGCTGTATCTCGGATTCGCCGAGCTATCGAAGGTAATGAAACCATCCTAGTCTATGGTGATTATGATGCTGATGGAATGACATCGGCTTCTATCGTGAAGGAAACCTTGGAGATGATAGGAGCCGAAAATCTGGTTTATCTGCCCAATCGTTTTACAGATGGATATGGGCCCAACCTCAGTGTCTACAAATATTTCATTGAACAGCAAGGAATTTCGTTGATCGTGACCGTTGATAATGGTGTGGCTGGACACGAGGCTATTGGCTATGCCCAAGATCAGGGGGTAGATGTCATCGTGACTGACCACCACTCGCTGCCAGATGAATTGCCGGATGCCTATGCTATTGTCCACCCTGAACATCCGAAAGGGAATTATCCTTTTAAAGACTTAGCTGGCTGTGGTGTAGCTTTTAAGTTAGCCACAGCTCTCTTAGAAGGTATTCCCAATGAACTTCTTGATTTAGTGGCAATCGGAACGATTGCTGATATGGTTAGTCTGACTGATGAGAATCGGGCTTTAGTAAAATATGGCTTGCAAGTCTTGGCTCAGACCGACCGCATTGGTCTACAGGAATTAATGCATGTGGCTGATATTGATTCTAGCAGCCTTAATGAGGAGACTGTTGGTTTTAAGATTGCTCCCATGCTCAATGCTCTCGGACGTTTGGATGATCCTAATCCCGCAATTGAGCTTTTGACCGGTTTTGACGATGAGGAAGCTCATGATATCGCCCTCATGATTAAGGAGAAAAATGAAGAGCGTAAGGCCTTGGTTCAAACCATCTACGATGAGGCAATGACAATGATTGACCCCGATAAACCAGTTCAAGTTTTAGCCAAGGAAGGCTGGCATCCTGGTGTTTTAGGTATTGTCGCGGGGCGTATCTTGGATAGCCTCAACCAACCGGTTATCGTTCTTAACATTGAAGCTGGCAAAGCCAAGGGGTCGGCTCGCTCAATTGAAGCTGTCAATATTTTTGCAGCATTGACGGATCACCGAGATATTTTTGAGGCTTTTGGCGGACACGCAGGTGCAGCAGGCATGACTCTGCCAGCAGAAAATTTGGAAAAGCTTAGCCATATCCTCTGTGACTATATCGTTGACAATCAGATTGACATGTCTAGCAAAAATAATTTGACAATCGATGAAGAGCTGCACTTATCCAACTTAGATTTTGATACTATTAAAAGTTTAGAACAACTGGCTCCTTTTGGTATGGATAATAAAAAACCTGTTTTTTGGTTAAGGAATTTCAAGGTGCTGCAAAGTCGAACTATGGGACAGCAAGGTGCTCATCTTAAACTTAAGTTAGCCCAAGACGGTACAGAATTTGACCTTGTTGCTTTTTCACAGGGTGACCGAGCTCAAGAATTTGCCCAAGCTAGCCGTCTTGAATTAGCCGTTACCTTATCAGTCAACACTTGGAACGGTAATACCAGCCTCCAGCTTATACTAGTGGATGCTCGAGTTGAAGGAATCCAGCTGATTGATGTGCGCTCAAAATCAGCCAGCCTGCCCGATCAGGTGCCGGTTCTAACGGAGAATAGCAACAGTGATATTGTAGCAGTGGTTGACCTGCCAGAAGATCCGCACCAGCTAAAGGCGCTTTTCAGCGGCAAGGCTTTTCAGGCGATTTATTTCAAAAACCACATTAAGCGTGCTTACTATCTAACTGGTTATGGAACTCGAGAACAGTTTGCCAAACTTTACAAGACCATCTACCAGTTTCCGGAATTCGATGTCCGCCATAAATTGGCTGACTTAGCAGAGTATTTGAAAATCCCTGATATTTTATTGGTCAAGATGATTCAAATCTTTGATGAACTAAATTTTGTCACGATTGATGATGGGATTATGACAGTCAATAAAAACGCTCCAAAACGTGCTATTGCTGATAGTCAAATCTATCAAGACCTAGTAGCTCTGGTCAAATACCAGGAACTGATGGCGCTGGGAACACCGCAGGAAATCTATGACTGGCTGATGTCTGACAGCAGTAGGTAAAGGAATCAGTTAAGAAGCTATATCTCTTGTTGCCCCCTGTATTAGTCCCAATAGCATTTAAATGTTCTTTGTCTGTGGTTTTGCTTTGGAAAATGATCAGCTTTGGGGTATAACGTCTTCTTATTGCTGTTTGAATCATAGAACTTTTAAAACAGTATTGGAATACCAAAAAGGTCCTCGCTTTCTGGATAATCAGGAAAATGAAGGGCCTTTTTTAGGCTCTTTGTCAACTGTAGTGGATAAACCCCACTAGAATTATAGCGCTTTATCACACTAGTCTGAACTCATTCTAGCTTTGAACACCGATAAAAATAGTAGCAGGAGCTCGCTTCCGATTTTTCTGGCCCCGAAAACAGCTGTATTAGCAGGTTTCTAGTCCTCCATTGACTTGCCTCTAGAAAAACTGTACTATAATAGCATGGATATTTGGACAGCACTTGGGCAGTATGCTCAGTTGGAAACAAGGCGACTCTGGCTGCGTCCCTTCCGATTTGAAGACCGTGAAGATTTTTTTGCGATTGCCCATAATCCCGACAATCTAGCCTTCATCTTCCCCTTGCAAGCTAGTCAAGCTGAAAGTGATTATATCTTAGTCCATTATTTTATGAAGGAGCCGCTGGGCATTTGGGCGATTGAGGATAAGGCCAGTAAGAGAATGATTGGAGCTATCCGCTTAGAGAATCTCAACCTAGCCAAGCACCACGCTGAAATTGGCTATTTTATCAATCAGGATTTCTGGGGACAGGGATTGGCTACCGAAAGCTTACAAAGTATTGTTTTTTTGGCCTTTCAGGAGTGTCAATTGCGCAGTTTATCCATCATTACCCATCAGGAAAATCTAGCCAGTCAAAGGGTAGCGCAGAAGGCCGGGTTTAGACTAGTTAGGCGTTTTAAGGGGAGCGATCGCTACAGTCACAAGATGCGAGATTACTTAGAATTTCAGCTAAGGGCAGGTGAGAATTAGTATGACCAAGCACCAAGAAATTTTAGAATACTTAGAGGCTTTGCCGATTGGCAGACATGTCAGTGTACGCAGTATTTCCAATTATTTATCAGTTAGCGAAGGAACAGCCTATCGTGCTATTAAGGAAGCAGAAAACCGAGGCTTAGTTGAAACCCGTCCCCGCAGCGGCACTGTTCGAGTGGAGCAAAAGGTCAAAGTTCGCTTGGAAAAGCTGACCTATGCTGAAATTGCAACAATATCCGAATCAGAAGTCGTTGCAGGGCATGCAGGCCTTAAGCATGAGTTTAGCCGCTTTTCTATCGGTGCTATGACACGAGAGAATGCTGGTCGCTATCTGGTTAAAGGGGGACTTCTGATTGTTGGAGACCGCGAGGAGATTCAACTGCTGGCTCTAGAAAATCACAATGCTATTTTGGTAACAGGGGGCTTTGCCGTATCGGATAAGGTTTTATCCATGTCCCAAGAACAGGGGATACCCGTTATGGTAACAGCCTATGATACCTTTACAGTAGCGACTATGATTAACCGTGCCCTATCCAATGTTCGTATCAAAACTGATATCAAAACGGTAGCGCAGGTTTATACTCTCAAGTCCAACTATGGTTATCTCAATCCTGACAACACTGTGAATGATTACCATCGCTTGGTCAAAAAGAGTAACCACGTTCGCTACCCCATTATCAATAATCTTGGTCAGGTAGTGGGTGTTGTTAGTATGCGCGATGTTGCTAATCAAGAGTCTATAGCTAACCTTTCTTCTGTTATGACCAAGCCGGTAACCACCAAACCTGAGACAAGTCTGGCGACGGTTGCCCAGAGGATGATTATGGAAGATTTTGCTATGTTGCCGGTTGTTGATGATGCCAACCTATTGCTTGGCGTCATCACCCGAAAGCTGGTCATGGAAAATTTGGAAGAACTAAATCATGATGGCCTGCATACGCTTAGCGATCAGATTACGGCTAGCCTCAAACAGGAAAATGGTTACTTCAGTTTTAAAGTGGAGCCAGCTATGATTGATAATGCCGGCAATCTAACCAATGGTATTCTGACAGAAATTTTGAAAGAGTCAGCCATGCGCCTCTTATCTCTCAATCGCAAAAAAAATATCTTTATTGAGCAAATGATGATATACTTTTTACAGGCCGTTCAAATCGATGACCAATTGCACCTGAAACCGCGAATCGTTGCTAAAAATCGTCGCAGTGCGACTGTCGATGTAGAAGTACGTTGCATGGATCAGGTTATCTGTAAAGCGGTTATCTCAAGCAGGGTAACTTAAATCGAACACACCTACATTCCTGCGGAGTTAGGTAAATACCGCTCGATTCTTAATGGATCGTCACTCCATTTTCTAAATTCTTTTGGAGTGTTTAACAGCTTTATATTTAGTAAAAGGAGAAAAACATAAATGATAACACTCAAATCAGCACGTGAAATTGAAGCCATGGACCGCGCAGGTGACTTTCTTGCCAGCATCCATATTGGTCTGCGTGACCTGATTAAACCAGGCTTAGATATGTGGGAGGTTGAAGAATATGTTCGCCGCCGCTGTAAAGAAGCCAATGTTCTCCCCTTACAAATTGGAGTGGACGGACAACTAATGGACTATCCTTATGCGACCTGCTGCGGTCTTAATGATGAAGTTGCCCACGCCTTCCCGCGTCACTACATCTTAAAAAAAGGTGATCTGCTTAAGGTGGATATGGTACTGAGTGAGCCCTTGGATCAATCAATTCTTGATGTTTCTAAGTTGGACTTTGACAACACTGCTGAGATGAAAGAATATACAGCACCCTATACTGGCGGTTTAGCTGATTCTTGCTGGGCCTACGCTGTGGGTGATGTATCACAGGAGGTCAAGGATTTGATGGATGTGACCAAGGAAGCTATGTATTTGGGAATTGAAAAGGCCGTTGTTGGCAATCGTATTGGCGACATCGGTGCTGCTATTCAGGAATACGCAGAAAGCCGCGGGTATGGTGTTGTTCGTGATCTGGTCGGCCACGGTGTTGGTCCGACCATGCATGAAGAACCTAATGTTCCTCATTATGGCAAGGCAGGTCGCGGCCTGCGCCTTAAAGAGGGAATGGTGCTTACCATTGAACCCATGATCAATACAGGTACTTGGGAAATTGATACGGATTTAGAGACTGGCTGGGCTCACAAGACGCTTGATGGTGGTCTGTCTTGTCAATATGAGCACCAATTTGTTATCACCAAAGACGGTCCTGTTATCTTGACCAGTCAGGGAGAAGAAGGAACCTATTAAGACATGAAGAAAAAATTCTTGGATAGGCTGGTGGATAAGCTCAACTATCCTCCCCTGCAAGTCTATCTCAAGCATTACCGCAGCGCTGAGATAGACTTATCCAGTATCGCTGTGGCCTATTACCTGCTGCTGACCCTCTTTCCCTTGGTAGTGATTGCAGCCAATATTTTCCCTTATTTTGACATTGACTTGACAGACTTTCTAGTCTTCCTGCGCCAGAATCTTCCAGCTGAAATCTACAGTTCCACTGCGGGAATTATTCGCAATCTCTTTGCCTATCCTTCCAGCAGTGTCCTTGGAATAGCTACTTTAACAGGTTTTTGGACGATGTCGCGCAGTTTGACCTCCTTGCAGAAGGCCTTTAATAAGGCTTACGATGTCAGTCAACACAGAGATTTCGTCATTGGTCATATGATTGGTATCATTGCTAGCTTCTTTATCTTCTTTCTCTTGACCTTTGCCCTCTTGCTGTCAGCCTTGTCAGATGGGGTTTATCAGTCATTGCGGCAAAAATATGACTTGCCAGCGGGGATTGTGCGCCTGCTTTTGCACGCTAACCGTCCCTTGATGATTTTCGTCATTGTTATTGGCCTGATAACTCTTTATTTTATCCTGCCTAATGTCCGTATTAAAAAGCTGCGTTATACTTTGCCGGGAACGATTTTAAGCTCCATTGTCATGATCTTCATGACCGGTTTGGTAGGAGACTATGTAACCCGAACTTTTAACAATCTGATCGATATCAAGGTGTTTGGTTCCATCATTATCTTTATTATCATGTTTTGGTTTGTGATCCTAGCGCGTATTCTAATCACAGGTGCTGTCCTCAATGCGACAGCTCAGGAGCTTCTGCAGGGTGAAATGGAGGGTCGCCGCGGCGACGTTCTTACCTTTTTACAATCCTTTGGCGATCATGAAGAAGATAGTGATAGAAGTTCGTACAAAGAAGACAAGTCAGCCAATCCATTTGATGATGAAGAATAAGACATAAATGGGACGAAGTACATTTGTTATGATGATTGGAAAGAGGGACTTGCCAGCTCTTTTTCCATCATGAGCCTATCTGTGGTCATGAATTTTGATGACTACGGCTGCCGTTTTAAGCTGTTATAACGAGGTTGAATGCTCTTTCAGCCTCGTTTTGCTTTGCGAATTTTACTCTCTTTAGTCGCCATCGCATTTGTGCTATAATGGGGGCACTATGGGAAACAAAGGAGAAAGATATGACTGTAGATTTTAAAGCAGAAGTAGATAAGCGACGCGACGATATGATGACGGATTTGTTCAGTCTCTTAGAAATTAATTCCGAGCGCGATGACAGTCAGGCTGACAAGCAACATCCATTTGGACCGGGACCTGTGAAAGCTCTCAAGCATTTTCTAGCTATGGCTGAAGGTGATGGCTTTAAGACACGCAATATCGATAACTATGTCGGTGATTTCGAGTTCGGCGAAGGGGAGGAAACTCTGGGAATCTTCGCCCATTTGGATGTCGTACCAGCAGGATCGGGCTGGGATGGCGATCCTTATAAGCCCTTTATCAAGGATGGTAAACTCTATGCACGCGGATCCTCTGATGACAAGGGACCAACTATGGCTGCCTATTATGCTCTTAAGATTATCAAAGAGCTAGGACTCCCTGTCTCTAAAAAAGTCCGCTTTGTTTTGGGAACAGATGAAGAATCAGGCTGGGGCGATATGGCTTATTATTTTGCCCATCCGGAGGTTGAGAAACCAGATTTTGGTTTTGCGCCAGATGCTGAATTTCCTATTATCAATGGTGAAAAGGGTAATATCACGGAATATCTCCATTTTTCGGGCCAAAATAATGGAGACTTTATCTTGCACCAGTTTACAGGCGGCCTTCGTGAAAATATGGTACCAGAATCAGCTACAGCTTTGATTTCAGGCCAGATCAGTCTAGCTGATTTGCAAGAAAAGCTGGCGTCCTTCTTGGGGGACCATCCGCAGATTTCAGCTTCGGTTGAAGCACGAGGAGATCAATTTCGCATCCAGGTTACTGGCAAGGCTGCTCACGGTTCTACACCCGAGGAAGGTCTCAATGGAGCTACTTATCTGGCAATTTTCCTCAATCAATTTGATTTTGCTGGGGTCGCTCAGTCCTTTATTGCTGTGGCCGCCACTGTTCTTCACGAGGACTTTAAGGGTGAAAAATTAGGTCTAGCTCATACAGATGAAAAAATGGGCTCTTTATCGATGAATGCTGGTGTCTTTACATTTGATGCAGCTTCTGATGATAATATTATCGCACTCAATTTCCGTTACCCGCAAGGCACCGACGCAAAAAGGATTCAAGCAGGGCTGGAAAAGCTGGATGGTCTTAATAAAGTCACGCTTTCTGAACACGAGCATACACCTCATTATGTTCCTATGGAAGATCCCTTAGTTAAGACGCTTTTGGATGTCTACGAAGAACAAACAGGACTCACTGGTTACGAACAGATTATTGGCGGCGGGACTTTTGGCCGTCTCTTGGAGCGCGGTGTGGCTTTTGGGGCTATGTTCCCAAATTATGAAAATACCATGCATCAGGCAAATGAATTCGCAGACGTTGAAGATCTCTACCGCGCCTGCGCAATTTATGCGCAAGCTATCTATGAACTGATCAAATAGAGGAAAGTAATAATCCTTGAGATTTAAAGGAGTGGGAAAAGCCCAAATATTTTCAGATCCTTTAGCTAAAATCAGGCTAACTGGCCTTTTTACCAAGTCCCTATAATGGATTACAAAATGGAAAACTTTAAAAGCTTGGTTTTCTCATAAAACCAAGTTTCTTAATGAATGGAGATGAGAAACATGTCAAGGATGTCACAACTTGTTGAGGCCATTATGGCTGATCCGCAAAATGCAGCCTATACCAAGGCAGGAATTGAGCCGCTTTTTACTGCGCCTAAAACAGCTCGTATCAATATTGTCGGCCAAGCTCCGGGTATTCGGGCCCAAGATACCCGCCTCTACTGGAATGACCCATCGGGCGATAACCTGCGCGACTGGTTGGGAATTGACCGCGATACCTTTTATAATTCCGATAAGATTGCTGTTATCCCAATGGATTTCTACTATCCTGGCAAGGGCAGGTCTGGTGATCTGCCACCGCGAAAAGGATTTGCACAAAAGTGGCATCCCTTGATTTTGCAGGAATTGCCTGATATTTCTCTGACACTTTTGATCGGAAACTACGCCCAGCATTATTATCTCAAGCAGCAAGCGTCCGTTAAACTGACTGACAATGTTCGCAACTATAAGGACTTCCTGCCAGACTTTTTCCCGCTGGTCCATCCATCACCGCGCAACAATCTCTGGCAGGCTAAAAATCCTTGGTTCAAGAAGGACGTCCTGCCAGATTTGCGAAAATATGTGAAAGAAATTTTAGACTTATGAATCAACCGCTTATTTTTAACCCCCGGATTGCTAAACACAAACCCAGCAATCAGGATCGCTGTCCCTTTTGTGCAATCGACAGCTTAGAAAAGATTATAGCTCAAGAAGATGATATGATCTGGCTGGACAATAAGTATCCGGTCTTGGAAAACACCTACCAAACCCTAATTATCGAATCTAGTCAGCATTTAGGAGATATTGCGACTTACAGCAAGGAGCATAACCGTAAGCTTTTTGCCTTTGCCCTACAAGCTTGGCAGCAGTTAGAAGACAGCCAGCGTTTCAAGACGGTGGCACTTTTTAAGAACTTTGGTCCCCTATCAGGAGGTTCCCTGCGCCATCCGCACATGCAGGTGATTGGTTTTGAAGAAATAGATGCGTATGAAACCATCAAACCAGACAACCTAGACGGCCATCTGGTTTGCCAGCAAACAGATAATCAAGCTAGAGTAACGATATCCCAGCAGCCTCTCAGCAGTTTTAGTGAATTTAATGTTTCAATTGACAGCTACCGAGCTCTCAATCAACTGGCTGATACCGTGCAGCAGGTAGTTCAATATCTAATGCAGGTTTATCTAGGCGGCCGCTGTGAATCCTATAATCTTTTCTTTTATCATCTGGAAGAAAGCTTGGTCTGTAAAATTGTTCCGCGCTTTGTCACCTCCCCTTACCTGATTGGCTACCACCTCAAACAGATAAATGACCCAGAGCGCATAGCGCAGGAGGTTGCAGAGTTACAGGCATTTATCAAGTAAAAATTTTTAGAATAGGAGCAAGGTTGTTTGTTGTGACAAGAGCTGCTTACTATCTTCGTAGCGCTTGTATGAATACGATCAGATCATTCTTGCACTAACGATATTGAAGGCTATGGGGAAAATGGGTAACAAGAAAGATTGATAAGAGGCTTGGCAGCAACTATATCACAGTGGAAAAAGTCAGAAACTTTTATTTTAGGCTCCTAAATCTCTTAGAACAGAGAAGCTTATCTCAAATATCGAAATTCTCTACCTTACTTTTAGGGGAATTATATCACTTCAGTCTTTGGAAACGATAATATTTAACCAAGTTTAGAAGTGTCTAGACGATCGATATCGGATAAGAAAAACACCCCAATCGTTAGATTTTGTGTCTAACTTTTGGAGTGTAGTTCAAAGGTCCACTGGACCCGCCTCGCTTTTTAATTTTTGGGCTCGGGATAAAAAGGTCCACTGGACCTTTCAGACTGAAGACAAAGCTCTTGGAATTACATTTCTAAGAGCTTTTTGCTCTGTTTAGGAGTATACTAAAAGAAAACAGTTTGTGAGGTAAGGCCATGTTTCACAAAGAAAAGCCAGATTATA
>NZ_JBZFUM010000013.1:0-61050 GCF_058314535.1 Streptococcus sp. ELY_125
CAAGTTCGTTTGTGGTAAGATGGGTGTAGGTCATTTATGGTAGTTCCTCTCAGACAAATGTGGTGTTTATCTGAGCCTATCATAAATGGCTTTTTTCTGTCTAGCTTAATTTTACAAATTGGGTTATAAAGGCTTTTGTCTCTAAATAAGCCCGATAATCAGCCAATGCAATATGTTCCAGCAATACGTTGTTGATAGATTTTAAATAGTTAAGCCTAGTCACACGTATAACAATGAGTAAAATTATAAATATAATTGCACCCGAAATTTGCGGAGTGGAAATAATTTTAGCAGAGTACAGCATAAAACCAATCATCGAAAAGAAATAATATCCAACAATGATCGCTAGTGATACCCAGAAATATTTTCTCTTTATCCTACTGATATGATTCATTTTGCATTATCCTTCCTATCCGAAAGCTAAAGCCGGTATAGCTATTTCAGGAGAAAAAACAACCGCTGCCTTATCGGCCTTGGAGACGGCATCGACAGCATCATAAAACCAATTCTTTAATCTCATTTTGTCAGCGATTCTTTGTAATTTTTCGATTTTGGACCATACCATAGTTGCTATACCCTGCTAATAAGCATACCCCAACAGTACTGTGACTTTAGTTGAGCCATCAGTTGGTAAAATATGGTAAAAAGGTGTATTTATTTCGCGCTCATTAGCATCCAGAGTCCAGAGAAGCTCTGCATAAGCAATCTTAGTTAGATTTTCATAATCATGGCTGACCGCTGTTGCAATGAGATTTTTTACCTCAAAGTAAGATGAAAATATCGTATCTTTAAGATAAAGATAGTCTTCTTCCAAGGGAAGGAAAAACTCAATGTCCACTATCCCTTCATTATTTGGCATATTATTAAGACTATAGACAATTGGTCCATTAATATGTCCGCCGGCTTGCTCAACTTCAGTTATAAAGCCATCAATTTTTTCAGTCATTTTATTATAGGGGAATGCTTCACGCATTCGGATAACATTCCTAGCTCCTAATGTTTCTACCACACTGACATTATCACCTAATCTATACTTCATTAGTCCACCTCACTATAGACATCTACAAAAATTTTATCTTCCACGGTATAGAGAACATGGTAGACTGCTAAGTAGTTAGCACCACCTCTATATTTTGAATAAATTTCGTCATAGTATTCCTGTAATTCAGTTGGAATCAGCGTGGAGAAGTCAGGGCTATTTAATAATACATTTTGCTCGAATACTAAGCTCTTGAGTTCTGAAACTTTACTGTATACTTCATTTCCAATAGTTGTAAAGATAAGCATATCATTAAGTTCATCATTATCAGAAAATAGGATTGTTTTAAAATAAATGGGACCGTCAGAGTATACCTGTCCCAAAAGATTTTTGGCAAACTCATCTCCCACATCATACACTTGTTTACAAACCTCCTCGGGTTGTACATCAGTTGGTTTTGTTGTTAAAAAACCAACAACATTATTCATGCTTAAGTATTTTTCCTGTAAGTTAATCGCCATTTTAACCTCCCTTAGTTATTCTTCATAGTCAGGATATTTATGCACATAATAGGCTGCATACAGAGCATCTACAACAAGCGCTGGCAATGTTAAAGTCAGCACGATACCTATAAGAAGACCAAAAATGTTTGCGATATGCCCAGTTAAAATCGCTGGAGCTAAAAGAGCCAATCCAAATGTAATGACAAAATTTGTTTTCCACTGAGTTTTTCGAGTATGCTTACTTCCCCACTGATTAAATGTCCAAACTTTCCCTTGGTTTTTAGGAAGATAGTACCAAGAATACGACAATAATGCACTTATAAATATAACCATCATAATAATTACATATACAATAGATAAGGGGTTTGAATAAATGGTATTAGCATTAGAGGGACTTCCATTAGACACAAGCATTAACAATCCTATGAAGTCTAATCCGATGAGTATAGATAAAAAGACTAATGAAATCCAAAAATATGTAATTACATTAATAACAGTCAAACCAAATGCTTTAAGCATACCTAATATCAAACTTACTATATTGATAATGATACAGGATAAAAATATAATTTTAATAATCCCAATTTTATCTTCAAAACCACCAGCAAAATACAAAAATATTGATATTGGTAGGCCAATAAATGGAAATCCCAAACTATACCCTAAGCTTACGGGAGTTTGAATTAATGGCCCATAATATCGTTCTTCATATACTTCTTCATTATTTATCATAGTCCAAACCTCTTTGCTAAACCTTTTAGCCCCTTCTTAGCTGCTCCTGTGACAGAGTCGCCTCCTAAGAACTTAAATTTATGATCCATTACTGCACTAATACCCATAAAAATCCGTACTTATAGCCCTGGTGGCGTATATTGATAGACTTTAACACATTTACCTTTATTGTCAAAGGCCATAACAAAGTAAGCTTTATCATTATCATATATTAGAGACAAAGGATTATCTTTTATCACATAAACTTCTTTGTTATGACCCAGCATGGATGAATCAAACTTGCCGTATCGTCTTTCAATTTCGGTTCTATTTTTTCCGAGCATCCAATGATTATCATATTTCCAATAAACTCGATTACGAAAGTAAAGAAATAAGGAAACAATGCATATAACAAAAGAAATTAGCATTATTGAGACTATTTTTTTATTTTTCACCATGAGCTTCCTTCTGTTTTTTTACACTGTCATCTTCTAAGATATAGTATCGGTCATAAACACCGCTTTCATCTTCTTCACCAAGTCCCATATCTGCTCTAAGGGCTCTTTCTTGCCAATTAAAACCTGGTATATATTTTTTCCAATTATCAACAGCGTCAGCATGAAATTCTACCTCTGCAGCAAAAGAATTATAGTTAACATTTCCAGTTGAAACGGCTAAAATAGCCTGTCGTTCATAATGGGTAAGGTTGTCAGGATCTTTTACCGTAATATCACCTGTTTCTGGATTATAGATATCATACCCGGCTTTCTCATTTAACTCTTCTAAATATATTGGAATTCGCCGTAATTTTTCTCGTTCGTTGAGCAATGCCTGCTCAGTTACAGGACCAGTTATCTTGCCTAAACGATTATCTATATTTTCTATTTTATCCAAAATATCGTCCAACGGTTGAGAATTTATCGTATTAGATCCATTTTCTTTAATAACCTTATCGGTAAATAAATCTGCTACTAAATAGCTGCCATCACTATCTGTATTTCTGAAATATTCTAATATTGTGCTATCAGCTTTTTGCCCCGTATCGTTGACAATTCTCTGAAATTCATTAAAGAAGCGATCGGAATCTTTGATCGTGTTACTGTCATCTGAAAATTTAAATAAATTATTAATGTCAGTAGCAATGAAGGGAATTGATACACCGTGCCCACCTTGAGAGTCCCCAAGCTCACGCATTTTTAAAACACTGTAGGAATAACCATTTTCTCCCTTAACCCCATAAATAAAGTGATCATCATAAACTTCATCAACAGAGACAGTACTACCATCAATAATAACTTCTGTTTTCCCTATTGATTTCAATATTTCAGAAATAGGTTTATTTATAACGAAAAATCCATCATCAGTCATCTCAATATCATTTGTGGTAATGGCATTACGAACCTCTTCCGGCAAGGAATCATAGAACTCTTTTTTCTCCCACTGAGAATTAATCGTCTTGGTCCACTCCATATCCTTCTTTTCAGGGATCGTGAAAGTCCCGCTGAAGACAGGGAGCCCATTAATGGCTGAAAAAGCACTGGAGACCGTACTGTCACTCGTAGATAAATCACTAAAGAAACCGCTTGAATCACCGCTGTATTTATTCAGGGCATTGATCTGACGCTGAACCTTGTCTTTTTGGGTTCGGGTGTTATCTAAATTTCTTTGAGCATCTGAGGCATCTTCGCCATTGCTATTGGCGGTGTCTACAGCTGACTGATAGCTCGTCTCCATTGAGGTTAAGGAGTCTAACTGGGCCTGCAGGATATCCGTATCCAAACTTTCATTTCCTAAATCTTCGGTATTGCGGTATTCACTTGGTAACTTGCTAACAGCTTCATCTAATCCTTCTTCATAGAGAATTGCCGCTTTTAATAAAGGCACCAAAACTGAGTTCGCATAAGTTTTAGCACTGTCATAGGCTTGGCCTGTTAAGCTGCTTTCGCCGGCAAAGGCACTTAGGGCTCCCATGGTCGTTTCGTAGGCCGTTATTCGCCCGCTGGTTACTGTTGAGACACTGCTGCTCTGGCTATCTGAGCTGCCTAAATCCATTTTTACCATATTATCTAATCTCCTTCTCTATTTCAAACAAGACATAGGAATTAATTATTTTACGAGAGATATCAAGGTGAGCTTCCCAATCGTGATAAACTTCCATAAACCGTGTTTCTTCTTCATCTTTATAGCCTTCAAAAACTACTTGAACAATAATGTCGTGCTGAAGAAACAGAATTGAGTCCGCCTGCGTTTTTTGAGGATAAATCCCAATATCCTCAAGCACGCAGTCTTCGATAGTATCATTATCAAATACGCACTTACAACTCTGGTGGCGTATATTGGTAGACTTTAACGCACTTACCTTTATTGTCAAAGGCCATAACAAAGTAAGCTTTATCATTATCGTATATTAGAGACAAAGGATTATCTTTTATCACATAAACTTCTTTGTTATGACCCAGTATGGATGGGTCAAACTTGCCGTATCGTCTTTCAATTTCGGTTCTGTTTTTTCCTAGCATCCAATGATTATCATATTTCCAATAAACTCGATTACGAAAGTAAAGAAATAAGGAAACAATGCGTATCACAAAAGAAATGAATATTATTGAGATTATTTTTCACCATGAGCTTCCTTCTGTTTTTTTACATTGTTATCTTCTAAGATATAGTATTGATCATAAAAACCGCTTTCTTTTTCTTCAACAAGTCCCATATCTGCTCTAAAAAGTGCACAAAAAGGCTGAAGAAAAAGGTCGTCCAGCTAAAGCTGACTTTGACATTTTGGGTTTGATTGATCTTGATTTATATACTCCTCGATTTTAAACTGCTACATGTTAGTAAGCATACCCCAGTAATACCGTAACTCGTCCAGTTCCCTCTGGTATCAAGACATGATAAAAGGGGGTGTTCTGTTTCTGATTGTTTTGTTCTAAAGTCCATAGCAGTCTTGCATAGGCCTCTTTCGTTAAATCTTCGTAATCGTGATCTACTGAGGCCATTATAACATTATTGATTTCAAAGTAAGACGAGAATGTCATATTTTCAATTTGAATATTTTCCTCCTCTAAGGGCAGAAAAAATTCAATGTCCATATTACCATCGTAGGGAATATTGTTAAGACTATAAACAATCGGACCTGCAGGATGACCTCCAGCAGTTTCAATCGCTGTCATAAAAGCATCCATTTCCTCTTGCATGTGACTGACATGAAATGTCTTACGCTTTCTGATAACATTACGAGCTTCAAACACATCCTCATTAGTTACACCTTGAGCTACAATATAATCCATCAGTTTTCCTCCCAGCTGCTGTAAGCATCTACTGCAACATTCTCTTTATTAGGATGGTACAGTACATGGTAAACCGCCAATTTATCTAAAGACTTTCCAGAATATTTCGCAGCTAACGCATCATAATACTCTGACAAATTATTAGATGAAAAGGTCGCAAAATCTTCACTATCTACCAAAATTTTCTCCGCAAATAAAAGCGGTCCAGTCTCCTTATTTGTTGGCGTTATTTTATTACCAAAAGTAGTAAAAATATCTATAGATTCTGAGTCAGAAAACGGATAGCTCTTGAAATAAACAGGACCATCTGAATATACTGTATCCATCATTCCTTCAATAAAATCCCGACCTAAAACATAGATATCCCAACAAAGTTGATCAGTCAAGATATCTACTAGGCCTTCTTCCTTATAGCCCACCATCTGTATAATGCTTAATGCTTTGGGTCTAATATCCATTGCGTTCTCCTAACTTTTTTAATAGCATATAAATTTCAAAATTTCTCAACATTCAAAGTTCCTCGGGATTTTTTCTTACATAGAGAGCTGCGTACAAAGCATCTACAAAAACAGCTGAGCTGAGAGTGTTCCCGTTATCAAAACTCCCAGAAAGCCGCCAAAAACATTTTCAAGAGTATCTGTTAATAATGATGAGAGGAACATAACCGCACCAAAAGCGATACCAAAATTACGTCGCCAATCTCCTTTCTTATTCTTTGTTTTGATATCATAAGTCTCCCATTGGTTCCATTTCCAGACTTTGCCCTGATTCTGTGGAAGATAGTACCAAGAATAGACGCCGCAAGAAGTTAAAAAGAGGAGTAACATGATGATATTATAAATGGCTGAAATCAATGAATATATTCCACCATTTCCTACACCCATAAACAAACCAATAAAACTAAAATCAATAATGATAACCAGAACAATCAATGCAATCAATATGTAAGTGAATGTTTGAAAATGGTAAAATAGGTGCTGGCTAAATGACCACAAAATACAAAATAGACTAATTGAAACACAGATTAGGAATATAACTTTGAAGACTCCAACTTTGTCAATGAAGCTATTTCCCCATAATAACAAAGACGATATAAAAAGAGTAATCCAAGGAAATAATCTAATATATCCAAAATGTGTACCGTCCTGAATCAGGGGGCCGTGATATCTTTCATTTTTCATATTACCCACCAAATAATCCTTCTAGACCTTTTTTAGCCCATCCTGTTATTGAATCCCCTCCAAACCATTTTTGATTGGCAGCCCATGAAACTCCCATACCAGCCACAGCATTACACTGATAACCCACCAGCTAAAGTGAGTCCTCCTCTGGGTGCTTTCTAATGTAAATCGCTGCATAAACGGCATCAACTATAACCGCAGATAGAGTCGAAGTCATCAAAATTCCTAAAAATAGCCCAAAGACATTCTCTACATAGCCTGTCAACAGTGCTGGAACAAACATCACTGCCCCAAAGGTAATCAAAAAATTATTGGTGAAGGCACTCTTTCTATCTTTAGCCCCCCCTTGGTTAAAAGCCCAAACTTTGCCTTGGTTTTTGGGCAGGTAATACCAAGCATAAACACCGCAGAAAACGAGAAAGAGAAGCAAGATAGGGATAACATAAATTAAAGTTAGAGGTGAACCATAAATTCTCTTCGCATCAATAGTACTACCAGCTGAATCTGATACAAACATCATCAAACCAATAAAGTCCAGCCACATCAGCGTCGTCCAAGTCATCAAAGCAACCAAGATATAGGCGAAAGACTTAAAGCGATTAACAAGAGTATGGAAAAAGGAAAAGAGAATACTTACCACATTGATAATAATACAAACTAAGAAGGGGCCTTTAATGAAACCTAAAGTATCACCTTGTCCCCATCCGAAGAAAAATAGAAGAGAAAAAGGTAAGTTAATCCAAGGATAGATTTTAAGGTAACCTAAACTCACACCATCTTGAATCAAAGGGCCATGATAGCGTTCATTAGGAACTGTTGTTTTCTGGCGTTTTATCTTTACCATTAGCTAAACCACCCCGCTACTGTTTTTAAGCCACCGCCAATGGCATTTGTGGCACCTTTCAGACCGTCCTTGGCAAGATCTGTTACTGACTTATTTCCTAGGAAGCCAATTTTTTGTCCCATAGCCCATGAAATTCCCATCCCAGTCGCAGCACTACACTGGTAACCTGCCAGCTAAAGTGAGTCCTCCTCTGGATGCTTCCTGACATAGACTGACGCATAGAGGGCATCCACGAATACTGCAGAGAATGTTGATGTCATCAAAATACCTAAGAAAATCCCAAAGACATTTTCTGCATAGCCGGTTAATAGGGCTGGGACAAATAATACAGCCACAAAAGCAACCCCAAAGTTGGTCATAAATTGACTCTTTTTACCTTTACCTTTCACACCGTAGGTTTCCCATTGATTGATTTTCCATACTTTTCCTTGATTTTTAGGCAAGTAGTGCCAAGCGTAAAAACTACAAGCTATAATAAAAATAACAAGCATGGCAATAACATAAATGGCTGAAGCGAAAGAATAAATCCTCGAGAAAACTTCACCTCCATTGACACACATCATCAGACCAATAAAATTTAAATCAAGGAGTAAACTAAGAACAATCAGTGCAATTAATAGATAAGTGAAACTTTGAAAACGATAGATAAACTTTTTAATAAAGGATAGTAAGATACTAATTAAGCTAATGAAAGTGCAAAGTGAAAAAATTACGATAAAAACTCCTATTTTGTCATTAAATAGTGAACCTACTAGCATAAATCCTGAAAGAAATAGAGCAATCCAAGGAAATAATTTAATATAAGCTAGACTAACCGGATTTTCGATAAGCGGGCCATGATAGCGTTCATTTTTCATATTATCCTCCAAATAAACCTTTGAGCCCTTTTTTAGCCCATCCTGTTACTGAATTACCGCCAATCTTCCAATTATCTGCAACCCATGAAATCCCCATACCAGCAGCACTACACCACCTACCAGCTAAAGCGAGTCCTCCTCTGGGTGCTTTCTAATGTAAATCGCTGCATAAACGGCATCTACAATAACTGCCGGAAAGGCAAACGTCATCAAAACTCCTAAGAAAAGACCAAAGGCATTTTGAAGATAGCCTGTCAACAAAGTTGGGACAAACATCACTGCCCCAAAGGTAATCAAAAAATTATTGGTGAAGGCACTCTTTCTATCTTTAGCCCCCCCTTGGTTAAAAGCCCAAACTTTGCCTTGGTTTTTGGGCAGGTAATACCAAGCATAAACACCGCAGAAAACGAGAAAGAGAAGCAAGATAGGAATAACATAAAATAAAGTTAGGGGAGAGACATATAAATTTTCAATGCTACCCGAATCACCAGATGATACAAACATCATCAAGCCAATAAAGTCCAGCCACATCAGCGTCGACCAAGTCATCAAAGCAACCAAGATATAGGCGAAAGACTTAAACCGATTAACAAGAGTATGGGAAAAGGAAAAAAGAAGACTCACGACATTAATGATAATGCCGGCCAAAAAGACGCCTTTGATAATACCAAAATGAGTAGTGTTTTCTCCCACAATTCCCAAATAAAAGAAGAAAATAGAAAAGGGTAGGTTAATCCAAGGATAGATTTTGAGATAGCCAAGACTGGCACCATTGGTGATTAATGGTCCGTGGTAACGTTCTCTTGGAGACACTGTTTTCTGTTTTATCTTTGACATCAGCTAAACCACCCCGCTACTGTTTTTAAACCACCGCCAATGGCATTTGTGGCACCTTTCAGACCGTCCTTGGCAAGATCTGTTACTGATTTATCACCAAGTTCCTTAAATTTGAAATTTGCAGCCCATGAAATTCCCATACCAGCTGCAGCTCCGACAACAGTGCCAAGGGGACCGCCAACCATGGTTCCAATTGCAGCACCAGCAGCGGCAGCACCGGCACCTGAGACAGTATCAACGCCTTGATCAACCGCAAAGTTTCTAATTTTTTCTCCTACGGAAGAGCTCTTATCATCGAAGAAATTCTCTTTAATATTGTCTCCAACACTCAAAACCGTTCCGATAGCACCAAGGCCTTTGGCCGCTTTTCCGAATTTTGTCAGCTTAGAAACATCTTTCCAATTGAAGTCATCCCATACTTTCAGTGAAGACTTAAAGCTCCCCTTAGCTGAATCCGCAGCATCGCCTAAGGCATTCTTCCAGCCAGTAGCCTTGACACCTCTGCCGATATTGGTCTTTCTAATATCTTCCTCACCTGTGACATCATTAAATGTCTTTGCAGTCCTATTGGCATAAACACGGCCGGTGTCTCTGTTGTAGAGGTTAATCTGCTTTGAACCCATTCGGACACGTCCTTTAGAATCAACGGTAATATTACGACCGTTGATAAAGCGCGTCTCACCTTTATAAGTAACATATTTATTATAAAGTGTCACAGCTTTTTTAGCTACACCATTTGGCTTCTTACCAGAGAGAAGCCAATCTAACGCTTTATCGTAGGAAATACCTGCCTCTTTAGCTAGTTCTTGAGCTGAATGATCAATATCAGTCTCCGCAAGCTTAGCTTCCCGCTCATCCCACTGAGAATTAATGTCTTTGGTCCACTCCATATCCTTCTTTCCAGGAATCGTGAAAGTCCCACTAAATGCAGGTAACCCATTAATGGCTGAAAAGGCACTGGATACCGTACTGTCACTCGTAGATAAATCACTAAAGAAGCCTGTTGAATCACCACTGTATTTATTCAGGGCATTGATCTGGCGCTGAACCTTGTCTTTTTGGATTCGGGTGTTGTCTAAATTGGTTTGAGCATCTGAAGCATCTTCGCCATTGCTATTGGCGGTGTCTACAGCTGACTGATAGCTCGTCTCCATTGAGGTTAAGGAGTCTAACTGGGCCTGCAGGATATCCGTATCCAAACTTTCATTTCCTAAATCTTCGGTATTGCGGTATTCACTTGGTAACTTGCTAACAGCTTCATCTAAACCTTCTTCATAGAGAATTGCCGCTTTTAATAAAGGCACCAAAACTGAGTTTGCATAAGTTTTAGCACTATCATAGGCTTGGCCTGTTAAGCTGCTTTCGCCGGCAAAGGCACTTAGGGCTCCCATGGTCGTTTCGTAGGCCGTTATTCGCCCGCTGGTTACTGTTGAGACACTGCTGCTCTGGCTGTCTGAGCTGCCTAAATCCATTTTTACCATATTACCTAATCTCCTTCCAAGGGTCCTATAACTTCCCCTTGAGGAATTTGAGAACCTTCTTCTTCTAACCATTGCTGATAGAGCTCGTCAAATTTATCTTCGCTTTCATCATGATATCCTTCAAAAACGACTTTCTTAATATTTTTCTCATTAAAATAGAAAACCTTTTGAGGATTCAAACCTACAGGGTACTTACAAGCACTGTAATCATATCTAACAATCCTCTCACCATCATTTATAAGAGGAGCTCTATTTAAAATCATTAATTTTTGTGTACCATCATGTAATTGTACAATCGAACCAATACTAAGCATATCTTATTCTCCTGATTTTTAAAATTTACATACGATTAATTTTGAAGCTTGATCCAGTATTTGTTGGGAGCAAGAAATACAAAATTACCAGCGCATAAACATAGGGGTGGAAGAGTTAACAAATTGATATGGACAATATAGTTATCAACTTGAGCAGTCAAAAAGGCGTAGATAATAGCTGTACAAACAGCTAAAATAACCAAATAGGAAAAAGCAAACAGCAGAAGACGTTTTACAAAACGGGGAAAAATCCAAATTTTTTGATAGCTTCTTTTGTAGTAACTATCTGGCAACTTATAAGCTTGTGTCATCCAAATACGTAAGCCTATAACCATAAAGCCTATAAAAATAGCTAATATATAATTGAACATTCCTGCAGAAAAATATAGATATTGATTAACATTAAAACCAATTCCAAGCAGCATGGCTAACAATCCCGAACCTAAGCTATAGCGAAAACCATAGCGGCTGAAAACTTCACGAATATGCTCACTCATTTCGGGAGAGTTAGATAGTTGTTGATACTCTGTTTGCGTTATAGGATAACAACGGTGAGGAACAAAGTAAATAAGAACTGGAAAAAAGTAAACAATGAGAAGGGGAGTATCTGCATCTAAAAGGTAATATTGATTCGTAGATTTTAAAATACGGTATCGTAAATTCCTTTTTCTCAAAAATTCGATTTCGGCTTTCTGCATTGTGAATTCCTCTCATTAATCAAATGGATTAATGGCACTTATGCCGCTTGATATAGCGTCGCCTACCTTATCCGCTTTATCTTCAACCCAGTCTTTTGCTTTTCCTGCATTATCCTCAACCCAGTCTTTTGCCTTTCCAGCCCCCTTATCAATCCATTCTCCAGCAGCGTCTAAGCCATCTTGCATTCCTAAGAAATTATGATCATAACCCCACTCGAACAATTGAACTGCTCCGTATCCCACAGCAGCTCCTGCCAAAGCAGCCCAGCCAACTGGTCCACCTGCAATACCAGTTATCACTGCTGTAGTCAAGGCGCTAGTTCCTAAACCGACTGCTGTACTTGCTCCTGTATGAGTAATGCCTTGACCGACTGTTTTCCCCTTATTAGCAACATCGTTCCAAACACCTACACCAAAGGCAGCAAGTTGGACATAAGGATTACTTAAAACTCTACCAAATTTACTGATTGCACTCCCTTTGCTTACCGTTGCAAGCCCTTTCTGATAACCATTCCTATATAACCTTTTGCCTGTGTCAAGTATCACAAAACCACCAGCCCCCCCCTTGAGAGGCCACAGTGATTTTACTAATAATCTTAGCTAGCTTGTCCGTTCCGCTAGATACAACCCAGCCACCAGCTCCTTTTACCAGATCACCAATATTACTCATATATTGTAAAATAGTATTAGCAATGGAAGGCCCTGAATCCTTATTACTTTCTTTTGTTGGAACGTTAACACCATGGTTTGTATAATAGGTGTTGATAGCATTCATCATTGGAGTGGAAAGTTGCGTATTTGGATGGTTCTGTGCATAGGTAATTAAGGCTTTAATATCACTATCCGTCAGTTCTTCACCATTACTAACTTTTCTGGCAACCAATTGGTAAGCCTCTCGCTCATCCCACTGCGAATTAATGGCTTTAGTCCACTCCATATCCTTCTTTCCAGGAATAGTGAAGGTCCCACTAAATGCAGGCAACCCATTAATCGCTGAAAAAGCACTGGATACCGTACTGTCACTCGTAGATAAATCACTAAAGAAGCCTGTTGAATCACCACTGTATTTATTCAGGGCATTGATCTGACGCTGAACCTTATCTTTTTGGGCACGCGTGTTATCTAAATTGGTTTGAGCATCTGAAGCATCTTCGCCATTGCTATTGGCGGTGTCTACAGCTGACTGATAGCTCGTCTCCATTGAGGTTAAGGAGTCTAACTGGGCCTGCAGGATATCCGTATCCAAACTTTCATTTCCTAAATCTTCGGTATTGCGGTATTCACTTGGTAACTTGCTAACAGCTTCATCTAAACCTTCTTCATAGAGAATTGCCGCTTTTAATAAAGGCACCAAAACTGAGTTTGCATAAGTTTTAGCACTATCATAGGCTTGGCCTGTTAAGCTGCTTTCGCCGGCAAAGGCACTTAGGGCTCCCATGGTCGTTTCGTAGGCCGTTATTCGCCCGCTGGTTACTGTTGAGACACTGCTGCTCTGGCTGTCTGAGCTGCCTAAATCCATTTTTACCATATTAATTTCCTTTTCTTTTTTCTTTTAACTTAGTTTCTTCCTCTTTAAAATTAATACGTTGACGTTCATAATAGAGCTTATCCAAACGAATATTCAATTTTCTTTCTTCAGCTTGAAATTTTTCCCTTTTTAGTTCAAATGAGGCGTGCATCTTTTTATTTGAAGTCTCCGCTATCATCAGCATATCCTCGTAGGCTAATTGTTCGGAGGAGTTTGTAACATAATAGTCTAGAATTTGTCTAAGATGCATGAGAGCATTATTGTTATGGGCTGTCATCTCATTCTCATAAATTTCAAACTTTCTCTTCCTGCTATATAAATCATCTAGTTGGCGATTAACAGCTAGCTCTTCTTTGTTTACATCACTTACTGTGCGTATTCGTTTATTATCCATTTTCATTATATCCTAAGCATTAATGCTGCTGTCCTGCAGCATTTCTATCTTTTCCATGTACACCGCTAGTTCCAGAGCTCGAACTATTAATACTATTAGCTGTTTGGGCATCCGCCGACTCAAACTCAGAAGCTACACTGTTCAGGTTCGAATAAAAACCATTTATGGCTCCCTCTACCTGCGAAGCGTATGATGATTCATTATCAATATAGCCTGAGGCTGTCGCATTCCCTCCGATTGTACTCGTACTATCTTTTGTAACCTGGGAATCTGTTGAAATACTGTTAACACCACTAGTAATTGCTTGAGCGTGCTGTCCTGCAACTGCTGATGAACTTTGAATTGTACCTGCCATATTATTTATTCCTCCAAAAATGCTGTTTTATTTAGTCACTAAAGGCATCATAGCCAGAAGCCTTGCTTTTCATAGTTTGTTGGATAGATTTCGATAATTTTCCTTTTATATCATTATCTAGTTTGCCTGCAATCTGCTCTAAGTTTGACTTAGTCTCACTTGCAATAAGTTTAACATATTCATCAAAAAAATTCTTAGCATCATCTCGCTCTCCTTTTCTAATCGGGGCATGAATATGCTTTATAGACTCCCTATTTAAAGATTTAAGTGCTGCTACCTTACTTTGAACATTTGGATCTTTTGAAACTTGATCAACTACATAATCATAGCTATCCGCGACCGACTCTTTAAAATTATCCCAGGCATTGCCCATTAACATCACCCTTTCTTTTCTTCTTTTTCTGCCAAATCGATTTTAACGAGCTCTTGATGAAGATCAGCTATCTTATTTTCTTGGGCACTGTGACGCTTACGGTAATCTTGCTCGAACTCATCTTTTTCTTCCTCTAGTTTTCTGCGATGAGAAATAAACTGATTATGGTTTAACCGATTAGCCTGCTCCGTTAAATTAGCTAATTTTTGTCTAGCTTCTTCAAAGTTTGGATTGTCTCCATATTGGTGGAGCATGGCCATTGAGCCTTCATAATTATTTTCTATTCCTTCTTGAAGGGATTGCTGCAGTTCTTTTAACTGATTGAACTTCTGCTCAAAGATCTGTTTTTTAGCATAATAGTCTGTTTCCATTTTTTCAAGAACAAGACGTTCCTGCCAGTGCTTGTCATTAATTTCATCCCATTTTTCAGCCCATTTATCCTTCATTGATCATCCCTGCTATCTCACTGTCTGTTTGTACCATGGTTGTAATCGCGTTCGCAATCTGACCTTCCAGCTCACTGAAATCATCTGCCAAATCTTGAAACTTTTGCGTGGTTTTGGAACAATGCCGCTCAACATTACCAACAATACTATCGTAAGTACAGCCCGCCTCCGCATAAGCTTCCTTGACCTCATCAGGGCTCAAAATCATGCCAAAGGGAACATCGTTCAATTTATCGTAGACTGCCTTAGCTTTCTCTTTCGCCTTGGTCGCTTGGGCTTGCGCCTGAGTGACTGCCTCCTGTGAAACGCTTGTTAAACCCTGGATAACCGCTGCTGCCTGCTCGGCATCCAAAAAGATTTTCTCTGACCCTGTCAAACCACCGGAGGAATAGGTCTTTTTCATCGTTTCGACTGCCTTCATCTGGCCGTCTACACTCTTCAATGTTGCCTGAACCCTCTTAAGAGACGCCTGCTCTGAAACAATGGCTTGAACCTGCTCCATTTGGTCCGGATCTGCTACAATGGCGCCCATACTATGGCCGCCAGAAGCATTTAAGACAATCTCTTCCCCCAGATAAACAGCTCCCGCTCGATTGACAATCGCATTGAGCGGATCGCCTTGGGTTCTGATACGGGTCACCTTGCCCGTGAACTTTTTTTGATCCTGCTTGATATCATTGATATTGCCTGTAGTAGACAGGTCGACAAGTAACGCTAAGGCAGGATTCTGTTTCAGAACCGCAGTCGCTGTTGGAATGTAAAGGGGAGCGGCGTTATAGACGACAGTGGTTTGAGCATTCTTTTCCAGGGCGACACGCTGGGCGACATTACCGCCTAGGGAGTGACCGGTTAGGGTCAGATTAGAGGCTCCGTATTTGTCTGCCATCTTATCGTAGAACTGATAAGCTGAATCATAATGACCGCCTGTACCAACACCTATATCGATAATATCAGTTTTGACATCGGTGAGGGTATCACCATCAGGATTGGTGCCTGTATAGGCGACGATAACTTCTCCGGTATTCGTGTCTTTAAAGGCGGTTCCGCTGGTACCCGTTGACTTATCGTAAAAGCTGTCAACATACTCAAGGTTGGAGGGGATCCTTTTACTACGTCTCAAATATTGTTGAATCTCAATCTGACCACTTTTTGTAGATAGATCAATGTTATTTTTTACCGCGTAAGTTTCGACATCATAGGTGATTTTAGAGGCATACGCTGTATCTTGTGCTTCATTAACTTGCTTAGCCATGACTTTATCTTCTCCTACTCTATTTGCTATATTTATCAATAGTTTCAAAAAATTCTATTTCATTTGTAAATTTAAAATATAGGCTTCTTTCATAGTAGTCCTTACCACTACCTGAAATTTCAAATTTATTAATTTCCTCATCCTTGAGATTCAAAAATTTATTAATAGCTGAGTCAGATAATTGATACGCTATGTTAAAACTGCCGCTTTGGCTATTATAGCCATGATCTGTCGATTTCAACTTGTCCAGATAGGCTTGATTAATCGCTAAATGCTGAAAGAGAAACTCATCTGTCGGCCAATACTGTTTAACAGACGGATCTGAAAAAACTAGGTGACTGTCTTCTACTCTTACATCACTGACTTTTTGTGCGTCATCAATGGGATCTCTGACCAAATCCCCTTTGATTTCTTTAGTATTAGGATCACCTTCTACATTTAATTCATAGGTCACACCATCTTTGCCAGTATAGGACTGCCTTATGCCAAACCCATCCGGGAATACCTTAAATAAATCCTTTGGATCCTTGGTCGGATAGACTTTGTAAATATCCGAAACGCGATTTTGTTCAATCCATTCCCGACTGTCTTTATTCAAACCGCATGCAGATAAGCCCGACAAGCCTGCCATAATTAATCCTCCTAATATTATGATGACGACTATTAATCGTTTCTTTAAGACCATACTTACCTCCTAGGCGGTATAAAAATCAATCAATTTATATGAAAAGGGATAATAGGAAGGGCTAACGATCGTTTAGGTATTCTTTTTAAAGGTGACACCATTAGTTAGATTAGTGACCATCTAAATTTTCTCCCAAACGTGAAGAGATTTTTAACTTTTTATAAGACTGCCGTGAGTGAATATAAACTTCGTCAAGATCAGGGAACGGTTCTTTGGAATCAATAACTTTATCCAGAAATCCCTGTTCGGAGATTTTCATCGCAAATAGCGTCCAAGGGGATTTGAGACGGATGGTTTTAGCTCTTGCATCATAATTAATCCCGATAAACTGGTAGCTTCCTCCAAGTATTAGATAAATTTTATATTGCCGTGCTCGTTCATAAATATCAGCCCAATCCTGAGGATTGATATTTGTTAAGCCAAAGAAACCTTCCACATCGGTTATAAAAATAAAACAATTCTCAAGTTTTTGGTAGGGGGTACCTTCTCGTTCCGTCATTTCATCCATAATAACTTGTGCCATAAGCGTGATATGACTATCATCTGAAATATAACTTGTTACTTTACCTTCGAATTCAGTATATTCTTGCTTAATGTCAACTAAGTAGGTTGATGCGGCAAAAGAAGGTTGCAAGGCAGTTTTAAGCAAATGTTGAGTTAATGTTCTCAATGCATCGCTATTATCCGTCATGTAAGTTAGAACCTGCATTTTCTCAAGTGATAATGCAAAGCTTTCTACCTCTTCAAAATCCAAGCCAAGCGGGAAACGTCCTGCCTGTAAGTCTACTTGCACACTGCTCTTTGCTGTAAAGTCCTCGAAACTAATGTGCTCAGGTACCAGTGGGATAGAGGCTGGTAAATCCCCCGTCCACAGCTCAGTCATGGTTTCTGCTTCCTCTTGGAGCATCTGTATACGGTCAAAATCTGCCTGACCATAGGCTGGCAGGGCAGCTTGGAACACTTCTGGTTGCTCCAGTTGGGCAATTCCACGTCCTGCAATATCTTCCATAATATGTTCGTGACGCCCTGTCAGTTGTTTGGCCTCATTGTCATCTGCCATTTTTAAGACCAGACGGGTCTTCAGGCTAGCTTGGAAGGCTGGTCGTAAAATCCCTTGGCGGCCTGCGGTAAGGATCAATGAGATTCCTAAGCTAGAACCCTCGCGAGAGATAGATTGGAATACTTCTTCCAAAATTTGCCCCATTGATGATTCCTTTAAGCCATCATAATTATCAATGACAAGCAGAATCTGCGGTAAATTTTTTCCACTTAATTTTCTGTAGAGGCTGATGTTAGCAACTGCGTAGCGGCTAAAAATGCGTTTCCGATGAGTAATTTCTTTTTGAATTCGTTTGATAAATTTATTTAATTTTTCAGTATCATCAACTGTAAAGAAATCTGCCACATGCGGGAGGTTTCTTAGAGGTAAAAGACCATTGGTTCCAAAATCAAAGAGATTGATATGAAGTAAATCCGGCTTGTTTTGTCGTGCCAAATCCATCACAATAGTTTGTAAAATCGTTGATTTGCCCATTGTGGGGCCTGAATAAATCACAAGGTTACCATCATCTTCAAAATTATGACTTAATGTCGACTGTCTTTGCTTACTTGGGATGTCTACAACACCAATAATCGCTTCTAGACGATCTTCTTTTTGCCAGAGTTCTTGAAAATTTTCTTGGCGTAGATCTTGCACAAAAATCTCAGTGTTCAAAGGTGGCAGCCAAGGTTGAGCCAACTGGGCGATCTTCTTTTCCTGAGTCACCTTCTGGATATGCTTAACCACGATATCCAGCTCTGTTGGGACTTCACGGATATCAGTTGCTTCATCGAGACCTGAGAGGTCCTGATTGAGAGCCTCGTACTGCCCTAACTCATTGATGGCAAAAATCGTATGATCTTCTATGCCCTGTTCTTCCTTATCGGGCTGGTAATCCGCCCCTGACCAAGCACTTTGGAAAAGTTCATAGACTTCATTATTCCCGACTTGCAAATAAGCCCGTCCCGCCTGAGTGATAGTAGCCGCATCCGGCGTGTGTAACATTTCCTGTGAGTCGGCCTTGTCCGCCACTTTAAGGGAAATACGAAAGTTAGAATTGGATCTAATTTGGTCATTAACAACCCCAGCTGGTTTTTGGGTCGCAAGGATGAGATTAACCCCAAGAGAACGCCCAATCCGAGCGGTTGACACCAGCTGTGTAATAAATTCGGGCTGCTCATTCTTTAACTCCGCAAACTCATCACTGATGATGACCAAATGGGGCAGGGGTTCGGAGACTTCTCCTTGCTTATACTTCTTCTGATAGGCATGGATATGGTTGACATCAGCCTCAGCAAAGAGCCTCTGACGGCGCTCATTCTCAGCCTTGATTGACGCTAGAGCCCGCATGGACTGATTCCCATCCAAGTTGGTAATAGTCCCTAGGACATGGGGCAGGTCTTTAAAGAGATTGGCCATGCCCCCACCCTTATAGTCAATCAAGAGAAAGGCCACATCGTGGGGGTGAAAATTGACTGCCAGGGATAGAATATAAGACTGGATCAGCTCCGACTTACCAGAACCAGTCGTCCCGGCAATCAGACCGTGCGGCCCATGCGCCCGCTCATGCAAATCTAGCTTAACGTAATCCTCTGCCCCACGTAATCCCAAAGGAACAGCCATAGACTGGTGGGGTGAGTGCGACTGCCAGCGTTCGAAAATTCCCAGTTCCTCCGCTCTATCCACCCTATACATATCAAGGAAAGTGACAGCGTCTGGGATGGCCGACTTAAGTGTCTTGAGGTGGTTTAGAGGCGCCAGCCGGCGGCTTATTTGTTCCTTATCATAACCTTCTGGGAAATGGTCCAGAGCGAACTCATGATTTTTGAGTTCGCCTTCTTCCATGACAAGTTCACCAGTAGCTTGGTCTTTTAAGCGGATAACTGTCTTAACATTCTCAGGCAGGGAACGCATGATATCTTGCACGAAGATCAGGCTACAGCCCAAGGCGGTCGGATCTCCGGCGAAGAATTCCATGATAACATGGTCCGTAATCAGGGTATCATCTGTCACCAACACCACATAGTGGGGCAGATGGATCAGCTCTTGGTTGGCCCCAGCTTCCTTCTGCTTGAGCTGACGCTGTCTTAAGGTCTCCATCAGTCGGTTGAGGATTTGATCACGGGTACGGTCATTATAGACGAAGCCTCGGACATTAACATCCTGCAGGGTTGCATGAGGCAGCCAGTTCAGCCACTGCCACTGGTCTTTTTCGGCCTCAGGCATGATGGTGATAAACTGCAGATCATGGTAAGAGTGAAAGATAGCCAACTGGTGAATAAGGAGCTGGAGTTGTTCTAAAACCAAGCGCCTCTCACCGACATAACCGACTGGACCGTTCTTGAGATTGGCTAGAACTGGCATATCATCTAGCTTTTTATGAGACTCATAGAGGGCAAAGCCTTCCACTTCCAGAGGATCTTTAACACCTGAGCGCTCCTGCTGGGAGTACTCTAATCTGTAGCTGGTCGGCACTTCTCCTAGCCCTAAGCGGTAATAGAGAAAATCGAAGTCTTTGGGGGTCTTTTCATAAATACGGTGAGAGTACTCTTGAGCTAACTGGTCGAGTTGAACCAGAGCAGGATAGTGATAAAACTGGCCGAAACGCTGTTCCTGTGCTAACTTCGTCAGTTGGATAGACTTGTCTGAGAGGTAGGCATGGTAGGCCGAAATCCGATCGACCAAGCTCTGCTTATATTCCCGCTTGTTACGAAAATAGTTCTGAACAGAGAAAATAGCAGTTGTGATACTCATGGCTACTGCCATGAGTATGTAAAGCCCCCGTGGTTGAAAGACTGAAATCAGGATGACCACCCCGATCATGACTAGAGGCGGAACCAACATTCTGAGCAGTTCATTACGTGGTTTATTGGGCACTTGCGGCGGTGCATTGACCGTCATCCTATCTTCATTGGAGCGGTAGACCAAACGCGGCGAGCGGTGGTAGTCCGGATAGTCTTCATAGTACCGGTAAGCTGAAACAGCTACCTCAAGTAAAGTTACATTTTTAACAGCACCTGATACCCAGATTTCCTTAGGAAAAACCTTAAGTAGGCTGTTGCCAAAGGCCAATTCTGCTCCGAAAGGAAGCTTTTGATTTTGGGAGGTAAGATGGTTATTGAGGTAGATGGGCGCTCCGAGATTCTGAAGCTGCCAACTGCCATCCTTAACCTTGGTTAGCAGCAGGCTAATGGCCTGACTCCCCGACAGGAGATCGCTCCCAGCTAGGGTTCCGACAACTACACGGGACAGGCCATCGATGCTGTAACGACACTGATTATCAGGCTTGGGATAAACAACAAAATCCCCTATGCGAACGGCGGTGCCGAGGGGAGCTTCTTTTTCTTTAGTTTGATAGATCAGACCATCATCGGTCTGCGAGATGCTGAGGTGATCATTGAGACGCAGGGCGCCTTTTTTAGGGACCGTCAAGACTTGACGGTAGGTATCACGAAGTACAATGATATCCATGGTCTTTTTAGCTTTCCTTTTCTCTTCATAGGGTAGAAGGGGACAAACCTTTAGCCCGCCTTCCCTTACTAGTTATTTTTGTCTAAATCTACTTCTCTGATGCAGAGCCAGAGCTAGCTGACGTGGTAGCGGTACCATCATCATCCTTTCCAGATAGGGCATCTTTACGGTCTTCCCAGTACTGGTCGTACTCAGACTGCAGGCGAGAGAGCTTTTCATCGCGTTTCTTACCAGACAGATGGCTGTCCTTACGGGTTGCCGTAATCTGCTCAGCTAGGGCATAGAGGATTAAATCCACATCATCCAAACGTTTAGCCGTATCGACAGCATCACCGTGGTCGCCACGACCGATCTGAATCCAATAGTCCAAGTAGAGTTCATCTGATTTGAGAGTGATATTATTCATGACGACCTCACGCTGGTCAGCGTTAAAGTCCAGCCCTTGGATGTAGGCATAGGCCAGTTCGTATTTCTGTGTGTAAGGAATCTTGTCCAGCTTAACCCGCTCCATATCATCAATTAAGCCGGTATAGTCTTCCTTGAGAAAAGACTTATCGGCTTGCAGCATCTTAGCCTGAAAAGGACTTTGGAAAAAAACCAGATAGACTAGAGGGACACTGAGCAGGACGGCAAGAGCTGCCAGCCATATCGTTGTGTACTTATAAACAGCGAAGCGGCGCTTAGAGACCAAGCTTTGTGTTTTGGCTTCTTCAGCGACCTTCTCCTGATAAAGGGTATGCAGATAAGCTTCTAAATCTGCTAAGGTCTGAGCAGCGCGGACAGGCTCCAAAAAGGCTGGCAGTTTGAGTACTTCCAAGCTGCCATCGTAAAGGCTGGAGAACTCTTCCCTGGTAAAGAGGCTGACGATAAGGGCCTTAGCCTGCCTCAAAAAATCCTCGGGTATGAAACTCACCGGCACCATAACTCCTAGAAGACTGCGATAAGCTAATTTTAGGGTTAAATCTTTGGTAATAAAGAGATTGGCAGGATGGAGAATCAAGCCGAAAGGATAGCTGGTCACCTGACTGAGCTCAAGAATATTGAGCGAAAAACGCAGCTGCTCTGACATGGGTAATGTTTGGATCTCTCCAAAGGTACGTCCTAAGGTTGGTACTGCGTAAGTCAGGGTCACCACTTCCTCATCAACCTGATAAGTTTGCGGCAGCAGCTGGGGAGCTGGGGGCGCTAAAAGATCCAGCTGTTCTGGGTCAGCCAGATTAATCATAGAGCGCTTGAGCGTCAACTGCCAAGTACTCTGTTCTTTAATAAGTGTAAATTCTTGTCCTAAAAAGTGAAATTGCTCTTCCATGCTTTAAAGCTCCTCTAAACGCAAATAATCTCCTGTGGTAATCGGATAATCGGACAGATAAGCGGTTTCCGATAAAACTAAACCTTTATTGACCACCAAAAGCTGAGGGGAGGTGATCATTTTGGGCAATTGGTAAATCTGTCTTAATTCTTCATATAGTTGTCTAACCGTTAGGCGACGAGGAATTCTGAGATTCACTTGTCGCTTGCCTAAATCAACTGTCACGTTAATCGCCTGCATGTATTTGTTCCTCTTCTTGTCTAGCACGGCGGGCCACTAACCAGCTTATGGTTCCTGCCGCTCCTAGGGTCACTAACATGACCCCACTATACAATAGGACCGCTGTCATGTTCCAGCGGTCTTCATCTTGTCCGGCCCTAATATCCAGCGTATGAGTAACACTAGCCTGAAAGAGCGGTGTCTGACTCTGCTTGCGACTGGTTCTCACAGCCTTTGTTGTTTGAAAGAGCTGGCGCTGCTGACCAGAAAGGGCTGCCTTGCCGTCTTTGCGCGCATCCAGCTTCTGTGTTTCCTCTGGATTGAAGAGCTTCCTGACCTGTTTGGACTGCTGCCCTAAGGTTTCATTTTGATCCTGCGCCACCCGGTTGGTCTGAAACTGCAAACGGTTATCTCTTACCGTTATTCCTGAAACTCTCAGTGAAAAGAGGAAACAGCCCAAAATAAGAGCCACTGCTAAATATCTTTTGAAGCGGCGCTGCTTTAATACCATTTGAACTAACAACCGCATTTTCACTAAAGCAAGCATCACAATCTCCTTATGTCTTTACGTTCTTAATTTCTATTTTTTTGCTAGGCTTTCTCTGACACCTCTTGAGGCCGCCCCTCCCATGGGAAGCGTACCAGCATATTCAAGGTAATGACTGCCACAACGGCTAAAAGCAGGAGGACAATCAATTTGCCGTCAGCTGTGATATGGTCAACATAGGCCGCCAAGGTCTTCTCCATCAGCGATAGGAAGTTCCAGCGTTTGAGCTGACGCATCCAGCCAGTCAAACCAACGCTGGCACCAAGAGCATTGGAGAAGTATACAAAGCTGACTAAGTTGTAGAGCACTAAGCCCATTCCCAGTGAGCGCAGGTGCTTGAGGACAAAATACTGACCGTGCAGCAGCACCAAGCTAAAGAGCACAAAGATTAGAATCCAAGAAGGCACCAAATCCCGGTCTAGAGCCATAGATCTAGCTGAGGCAATCCCCAGAGCCATCCCTTCAATTAGAGCTAAGGCGCTCAAGGTACCGACATTGAGCGGATCTGTATCCGCAAATAGCCCTTTAGCAAACTGATTCTTCACACGTCCAATAAGATCCTGCGTGGCAAAGAGATAAGCACTAAATAAACTAATAACAGCCAGCAGTAAGATCCAAGTAAAAGGCTTCGCAGTCGTCACACGCGATTTGTAGGAGCTTGAGCGCGAGACAACCGGGCTGGATAGGAATTCCAAGAGGGCTTCATTAGGAACCCCGTTATCGTAAGCATTATCTAAGACATCCTTAAAAGATTTGACAAAATCATTAGTCTCGGATAACTCTTGATTAAACTTCGTCATCAGCACCTTGGCATCCGCAGACAGCTTCTTGCCGTCATCTTGGGCTTTTTGCGCTGCCTTATTGAAGGAATCAAAGGTCTTGGAGACAGAGGAAGCTGCCTTAGCATTGGATTGGGCAGAGGATTTGAGGGCTTGGGATTGTGAGATCAGTTTAGCCAGCTTTTTCGATAGATCGGACGACTTATCTGAACGCTCCTTGGCTGCCTTCTCATCAACCTTACCAGCACCGCCTTTTTGAAGCTCCTCTAGGAGGCCTGCGGTTTCACTAATATCTGTCTTTACCTGATTATTGGTGGAGATGATTGTTCCTAACTTGTCCTTTAGAGTCTGGCGACTTTCTTTCAGGGTCTTCAATGCTTGATCAACTTCTACATCAGACGAGTACGTATTGAGGGCATTTGAAATCGCAGGTGTTAGCAAATTGACTAAGAGGTCTTCAGCACTCTGATTTAGAAAATCGTCAGCCCCTGACTGGTCAGCACCATTTGGATAGTAGGCCTTGAGCAGACTACCTGTATGATTATAGGCTGCTACTACGGCCTGAGCGGCTTGGGCGTAAGTTTCAACCTTTTGAGCATAGTCCTTAGCATCAATAGTCTTGCCTTCTGTTTGACTCACAGAAACACCGCCTAATTTGATACTCACTACCCCGCTGCCTTGGGCTTCGCTATCAGCCTTGATATTGTAGTGGAAGGTGTTATTCTGGCTGAGATCAACCGTGATTGGGGTGTCTGGACTAACAGGATCAGTCGGAGCACCGTCCTTGGTTACATACCAAGACTCAATAGTCACCTTATCCTTATCCCAGCTCAAGCTAGCCTGGGTCTCGGTCTTGACCTCTGTTGAGGCCTTAACATCTTCGGTATCGTAGTCACGGACTGCCTGAGCAGCACTCGCTAGATTAGATTTGAGGCCAGCCCCATCTCCTGCATTGTAACCATAGTTAGATGCTGATGCGGCATCAGTATATTGGGTAATTTGACTGCTGTAATCAGTATCTGTGACTCCTTTCAGATCACCAGCCACATCGGCCACCTGATCGGCTGGCAGATCGCTCACCGACTGAGAAACCAAGTCCTTGAGACTAGTTAAACGGGCTTGGTAGGTCTCTAAACTCTGATTTAAGCTAGAATCTTTTGCTAAAAGATCCTTAACTGTCACCTGATCAAGAGCTTTCCCATAGTATTTTTCTAGTTCTTCCCTGACCACATCTTCAACGGGTTTGGTCTGACCGCTATTATCATTTTTTTCCTTGACCGATTTTAATTGCGTTTCTAGTTTATCCAGTTGAGTGGAAGCTTGTTCTAAAGATTCTTGATAAGTCTGTGTTTCTTTATCAGCACTGTCACCAGCTTCCCCTTGGCTATCATCGATAGTTCGACGACCATCTCCTTCTGGCTGATTCTTCTCATCATCGTTATTGTTAGCCTGATCAGAGTTATCTTGTGCTTCTGGTGCAGCGCCATCGGCTCCTTCAGGCGGTACTGTCCCAAGGAGACTGGAGACACTAGCCTGATCCCCTTCTAATTTTTCCAAGGCCTTAGTCATGGCAGACAGCTGGTCGGATAATGCTTTGGAATCCATCTGCATTGTACCTTGAGTGTAGTCCTTAGCTGATATCTCTCCTTGGCTGTAGTCAGCGATCAAGCTTGCCAAAGTCGGCATCATATCTGAGGTATCAACCCCATCTTGTTCCGCCTTTTGAGCCGCTTCTGACAAAGCTTTTGAAAGACTCAGAGAAGACTGCAGGCTGCTGTTAGAGAGACCCGTCAGACTCGGAAAGACGTTTTCAAAATTAATAACCGGCTGATAGAGGGTTGCTTGGTAGGTACCGACTGTCTTGTGCTGCAGTTCAGAAACCGCCTGGGCGTTTTGCTGGGCCGTGTAAAGATTGCCCAGAACAGAAGCCATATACATGTTGACCAGTCTGCTGTTGAGGTCAGAAACAATTTTATCACCAGCTTGCTTAGCCTTGGCTTCTACCTGCTGGCTTCCCTTGGCATTGATTTTATAGGTTACGGTTGCTTTATCAACTAAAACATTGTTAATATCCAGAACCTTGGACGAGAAATTACTAGGGATATAAACCGCTAATTGGTAGCGGCCGGATTTCAAGCCTGATTCTGCTGTTGAGCGTGTCGTTACTGTCCAATTTTGGCTGTCATCTCGCTCCAGCGTTTTGATATAATCATCACCCAGGTGATAGGTTTCCTTTTTATCCGTTACATCTCTGTCTTCATTAATAACGGCGATATTTAGGCGATTAGCTTCAGCTACCGCCTTTTCTCTATGAACCCGCTGCAGCCAGATATTCAATCCTAAAATTCCAAAAAATAAGGCAACAATAAGGACTATATTTCCAACAAGCTTCAGAGCTTTTGGCACTCTTTTTTTCACGACAGTCATTCCTTCTAATTTTTTATTTATTATGTGAGCCAGCAGTTAAGATTACTGAAAACTGCTGGCTTACATAATAAAAGCAGGGAGGGACTGGCCCTTCCTGCTCCCTTTAAACCCTCTATTAGCGTCCAATTTGCGAAGCCATGTTACTGTCAGTCTCTTCAAGAGTGCTAGCAACACCATTCAGCTGCGTATTGATAGATTCAAGCAATTCCGCAAACTGGCTAACTTTAGGGGACAATTCGTTGAATTGCGTTTCAAAGGCATCAAAAGCAGTACCATCCCAGTTTTCTGAGATAACAGCTTGTTCATTGGTCAGAGATGTCAAAACATCTTGGACACTTTGTGAACCTTGCGTATACTTCTGAGCTGATGTGCGCAACTCATCCGGCGTCAATTTAATTTGTCCAGCCATAAATAAACCCTTCCTTTCTAATTATACTTGTGTATAGTATCCTAATTTTTAAAAAATTTTTCAACAATATTTCAGTTACATAATTGTTACATTTTTATTTCAATTGTTTGGCAAAAACTTACCTGCTTCTAAAAGCCTCTATAGTCACACAATTTAAATCCCCTTCAAAATTTTTATACTGATTGTAAGAATCATGGAGAAAAACCAGACCGTCCTAGTGGCTAGTGCGTGTATCACACTACTTTTCAAAACAAGAAACAAAGCTAACCATCCTATCTGGTTAGCCTTGTTAGAACCCTTAGGCATAATGTAATATCAGAATTTTGTTACTTTATTGCAACATTGCTTTAGATTTGCGCTTCCTGTTTAGCAAGAAAGGCTAAACCAGCAATAACAGCAAATCCAAGAACAAAGAAGACACTGATAGCCTTAGTATTATCACCGGTTTGCGGTAACTCATTTGGCTGCCCGTCAGCATTAGAAGGGGTGTCTTTATCACTGCTTTCCGCCGTTGAAGGTGAACTGCTCATATTGGGGGTTTGCGGTGATGTTGGCTGCCCTGCTTCGACTGGTGTCACTGAGCTTTGAGAAGGCTTATTTGAATCTTCTGGGTCAGCAGCACCAGCATTAACTGCCGGATCTCGTCCTTGCACAGGATCAGATAGGGGACTGTTGTCACCTGCGGGGGCTTGGACAGGGGCATCCGAATTTGCTGGAGCAGTAGGCTGGGCTGGAGTCACTACATCCGATGCTGGTGGATTTGCAACTTCTGTCTGACTATCAGGGGTGACTGCATTGATATTTGGTGCAGGGACTGATTCACCTTGTGAAGGATCTTCTGCTTGACTACCAGCTTGAGGTTGATCTGTTCCTGGTACCTCAAAAGAGTCTGAGCCTTCTTGGTCAGGCAGAACCTGTGCTTGACCGTTGCCGTTAGCTTGGTCGGTCGGTTCTGCAGATTGTTCTGGGGTTACTGAGTCTCTTGTCGGATCAAGTGCTTGATCGGCTCCAGCAGGGGTATTGGTCTGACCAGACGGCTGGGACTGCTCATTTGGTGTCGGAGTCTCTGCTTGCGGCGTTTTTTCAGACTCTGGAGTTACCTCAGGATCTACTGGCGCTGTTCCTTCTGAATTTTCCGGTTGTCCTGATGGTTCAGATGGCTGCTCAGGGACTCCTGATTCAGGTTGCATTTCTGGGGCAGGATCGCTTGGAGCTGGTACCTCTGGCGTTGGTGTTGTTCCTGTTTCTGATGAATCCGGTGTTGCTTTTTCATCATTTTCCGGTTGCGATGGTTGGCTTGGAGCCGCTTCATCAGCTTGTCCACCAGCGTTTAGTTGATCAGCCCCCGGCGCAGATGGAACCTCACCTTGGTTCCCATTTGAGGGAGCTGATGGGTCAATCGACTGCTCGGGATTAGCAGGGGTGTCTGCTTGATCGTTTGGTTCAGATGGCTGCGCGGGTGTTTCTGGCTCCGGCTGTTCCTCCGTATCTGGGGTTGAGCTACTTGGGTCATCCAGCTGCTCAGGATAGAGTTGAGCATTCGGCTGGGCGGGCTCACTTGGAGCTGCTTGCTCAGCTTGCGGAGTTCCTTCTATTTCTGGCACTGCAGGGGTAGACTCATCGATCTGGGGGGTTGGAATGGCAGGTGCAGGAGCTGTGCCGCTCTCTTCGCTGCTATTTTCAGAACCTGATGGCTGATCCAGTATCGGAGCGTCTGGCTGTGCCAGTATTTCCTTTTCTGGAGCTTGTTCCGAAGGGACAGCGAGATCTGGTTGCGGTGTTACCTCAGGATTTACTGGCACTGTTCCTTCTGAATTTTCCGGTTGTTCTGATGGTTCAGATGGCTGCTCAGGAACTCCTGATTCAGGTTGCACTTCTGGGGCAGGATCGACTGGAGCTGGTACCTCTGGCGTTGGTGTTGCTCCTGTTTCTGATGAATCCGGTGTTGTTCCTTCATCATTTTCTGGTTGCGATGGTTGGCTTGGAGCCGCTTCATCAGCTTGTCCACCAGCGTCTGGTTGTTCAGACCCCGGTGCAGATGGAACCTCACCTTGGTTCCCATTTGAAGGAGCTGATGGGTCAATCGACTGCTCGGGATTAGCAGGGGGGTCTGCTTGATCGTTTGGTTCAGATGGCTGCGCCGGTGTTTCTGGCTCCGGCTGTTCCTCTGGAGTTGGATTACTTGGCATTGGTACTACTGAGTGATCTGGCTGCGGCAATTCAGTATTAGCTACTGTATTGTTTGCAAAGCGGACATCCTCTCCGCTGCCTGCCTCAGTCAGTTGGAAGTTAGCTTTAAAGGCTTCTGAGAATGAATTTAAGATTTTGTTATCTGCAACAGAAACATTCTTAATGCTACCGTTTTGAGCTTCAAGATCAATAGCACCGCGTGAAATGCCATACAAATCACTTGTCGTACCTGTATTTAAAAGGTAGTTATCATGGATATTGATCCCTGTATCATTGCTGTCAAAATTATGGCCAGGAAAAACGGTGTTTAGGCGTACACCTGCTCCTGCAAAGTTATCTTTAATAATATTGTTGGCAACTTCATGGCCCTTACCGCCGAAGATTCCAACACCTCCGGCACGCCATCCCAATTCAATAGTATTGTTGAGAAACTTGTTGTTTTCAGTAGCAGGAGCATCCGTACCGCTGTGATTGCTGGACCAGGTAGCCAAGCTGTCATCACCATTACCACGAATACTTGAGTTAATAACAGATGAATTTCTTGTACCTTGTGCGAAATTCACACCGTCAGCGAGGTTATTGCGGATACGAGCGTTTTTAACTACTAAACCATCAGTATATTTAAAACCGCCTGATGTATCGTAGTCGCCGATCCACAAGCCACATTCAAAGTGTTCTAACCAGACATCATGGATAGAAGAATCCGAACCAAGGGAGCCGGCAATCGCTTTGTACTGGGCTTGTTCATTGTAACGCGATGTTAAATTTGAATCCATATAAAGATCGCTCAATTCAACCTTGTTCACGTTATGGTTAAAGTCGAAGCCACCACCAGAGGGTTGATCGCTGGTGAAATGGAGTTTGGTATGCCACATACCGGCACCGGAAATCTTGATGTTTGAAGCATCAACACCAATTTTTCTAGCCAGGTCAAATTGGCCTTCTGGGATATAAACATCCCTTCCAGTTGACTTCGCTTCATTAAGGGCATCGATGAGGGCTTGGCTGTCGTCAAGGCCGTCATTAGCTACGGCACCTTTGGAGGTGATATTAATGGCGTTGGAACCCTGAGCAATTGGATCGCCTACTTGTTCCAACTCGATAAAATCAATACCATAAGCAACATTATCGGCCCTATTTTTCACAAGAGATAGCGTATCCCCTGCATTAATCTGTACACCATTTAAAAGGGTGTGCACTTCATCAAAGCGGAAACGTGCTCGTGAATTGGCTGAGGGCGAATCACTAGGAATATCGCCATCCATATACTGCCAAGCTGATTTAGACGATAGATCAAGATTGGCAACACTGTTACCGTTGACTTGGACATCTAGCTGACCAGATGCTCCATCAGGAATAGTGTAGCGTACATTAATAGCATTAGCTGGATTTTGTACTTGGAACGACACTGATGAGCCCTGCTCTGGAAGTTCTACATACTTTTGATAGGAAGCTTCAACAGCAGTTGAGTCTGTGTCTGTTGAATACTCTTCCTTGGCGCCATTGGCTAGACTAGCATTTTCTGCTTCGTAAGTCGTATAGGGAACTTGTGCTCCATAGCCTGAGCTATCTGCTACATTGCTAACAGTGTTAGCCGTAGCAGATGCTTGCGGCTGTACATTTTCTGTTTGAGGGCTCGCTGGCTCACTAACAACTTGGCCAGCTGTCGCCCGAGCATCTGGCTGAGAGACAGTTACATCTGAGACTGGTGCTGAACTCTCAGCAACTTCATCAGCACTGGTTGTCGTTGCCTGCCAAGCCATACCAATTACTGCTAAGCCCATAAGGACAGCAGCTGTTCGTTTGTAGATAGGCATAAACCCTCCTTTCCTTTTGTCCAAGAAACAATTCTTCATTGGACTGTTTTCTAAAAGTTATATTATTTCTGGATTGTCTTGCGCTCAAAGATCTGAAACTTTCCCATGACTAGGAGAGGACAAGCAAGAGAGTAATGACTCGATAAGCTTATCCTCTAAAGAATTAGTTTCTTTTGCGTTTCATGAGTAGGCCGGTCACACCAAGAGTAACCACACCGACAGCTAGGATGAGAGCCAAGGTCCTATCGCCAGTTGTTGGCAGCTGTTTCGATGATGCTGCACTTTCTTGAGTTCCAGGGTCGGCAGTCTTAGCCCTACCAGTCGAAGAAGACTTCATCTCCGGATTTTTGGGGGAAACTGGTTGTCCAAGTTCTCCAAGAGCTGCAGGCCCCTTGGGAAGCATTGGTGTATTGGGGCTGTTCTTTATGTCATCGGACTGACTAGGTCTTTCTGACGGATCTACGAAAGCCCTATCACTGTTTCTATCTGACCCACTGGCTGGATCAGCAGGAGCAATCATCTTATCTGCTGCTGAGTCAGGTGCTATTACTGCCTGATTAGCTGGTTGAAGTGGAGGTCTATCTGGCTGTACTTCTGCACTATTATTAGCAGGAGTTACAAGCTGTTCAGCCTTTGCTTCTGGCTCAGACTGATTAGTTAGCTGGGCTGGATCTCCTGTAGCAGATTGCTCAGTTACATTTTGAACTGGATCTGTTGACTCCCTAACGTCCTGCGGAGCTCGTTCTGATTCTGGCTGCTCTGGTACAAGCCCAGTCTCCTCTGAATTTTCTGGCTGTTCTGATGGTTCAGATTCAGAAGGGGGCACCGGAGTTCCTGATTCAGGCTGGGCTTCAGGGGCGACAGGGGCCGACTCAGTCGGATCCACTGGCTGCTCTGAAGCTGCAGAACCATCAGGTTGCGCTAGTTCACCTAGAACTGGCTGCTCAGCTTGCGGAGTATTTTCTGATTCTGAAGCCGCAGGGACAGCCTCATCTGTTTGTGCTTCCTCTGATTCATTTGGAATCGTAGGGTTAAGCATTGAGCCATTTTCATCTCTATTTTCAGGTGCTGAAGGCTGTGTTGAAGCATCTGGCCCAACTGGAGTTCCTGATTCTGGAGTAGGGGCCGATTCAGTCGGATCTACTGGCTGCTCTGAAGCTGCAGGAAGCTCAGGCTGAGATGGTTCATTTAGCACTGGGATTTCTGGAGTGGCTGGAGTTCCTGATTCTGACAGTGCCTCACTGTTTTCTGGTCGTGATGGTTCACTTGGAACTGACTGTTCAGGTTCTGCAGCTGGCTCTACAGGGCTAACTTCAGCTTCACCAGATGGGGACTGGTCAGCCTCAATTGGAGCTGATTCATCAGTTTGCGGAGCGACTTCTGTTTCAGGCTCTGCCGGGTTCGTTTCTTCTGAAAGATCTGGCTGAGCTGGAGTTTGTTGCGCACTTGAGATGTAAATGACATTCCAAAGTGTTAATTTAGGGACATTGATGACGAGAACGGGTTCACCGTTTTCGTCAGTTTCTACAGAAGCAGAAACCTTTTGCATATTAGATTTAGACCAATCGTCTGGAGAAACAAGATAAGTTTGATTGGCCATACGTTGTGCTTCTTCCATAGATACATCACCTAGATTATATCTAACAGTCAGATTGGTTTGTTCATCTGGTGTCTTTTTAGCTGCAGTACCATCTTCATTCTTCCAGTCAGAATTAATTCCCATTAGGTTGATCATTTGCACGGTTCTAAAGTTATTACCCTTTTTACCGTAAGTCCATACTTGATGACCATTTAGGCCTTTAATGTCTGTTGAAAGAAGATTGTTATCCGAGTTATAGGTATTTACGATTGCATTATCGTTTTCAATACCATCACGCAGGATATTTTCATAAGCTGTGATGAACTGCTGATAATCATTGTTTTTGCGAGTTAATTCACTTGAGGTTTTCAAGGCTTGATTAGGGTAATAAGCATTTTGGAGAACCCCAATACCTTGACCATCATCATTTTGAGAATTAGCCAAAGCGGCCAAAGACATATGGTAGCCACCTGCAGCCGCAATAGAGGCTGTTGTCAGAAGTACGGCATCTGTCTGCAGGGGCCTGCCTGCTTCTGCATCGTTTCTAGCACCCTCTTTTTCGTCACCTGTCATGTAGGCGCCGACGATTAGAGATTTTCCTGTCTCGCTTCGAACTTGATCTATACGAGCTTTAAGGTCGCCGTATTCTGTTTGGCTACGGCCATCTAGGTAAGCTGAACCGCCACCAAAAGGCCAAATTTCATTGTAGATAACGTCTTGATTGCCATCTTTTAGACGTTGGATTTGCTCACCGTTAACATCATTAACAGTTAAGTAGTAGTTGGGTAATTTTTCCTTGATGGCACGAAGGAACTCTGCGTAACCTTCTGTCATCCAGAATTTCTTGCTGTCGTCAGCACTGTCTTTGTTAGAATAGTCGTAGATTTGGTTATCACCGATGGTATCACCTTGCCAGCCGTCGAAGCCACCATTTTTCATAGCTTCGCCCATACGCTGAGCAATCAGTTCTTGCCATCTGCTACTCTTTGGATTGTAGTAACGCTGGGAAGCTGGTGCATAAGACATCACTTCGCCTTTTCTACCAGAAAACTCCGTATCGTTAGCATTATAAGCATACTCTACTTCTGCATTATCAAGGACAGGAGCTTCATTTGCATTTTCAGCCAAAATCATATTATAGAGCATAGCGACTGCTCCACCATCATGAAGTTGGTTGACAATATCTTTTATAACTTTAGTATCAATTTTAGGGTGGGGAGCCCAGCTCGTCCACGTCTGTTCAAATACTTGATCATCACTTGGAAAGGGATCCGTAGCTGATTTATAAACATCATAGAAGAAATACGAGTTAATATTCATATTCTTCATTTTTTCCAAAGCAGCACGGTATCTCTCAGCATCCTGTGCTAGGACACCATTTTCGCTGTCTTGTGAACCACCTACAACGCCATAGCGTGGGAATTTGGTCCAGTCAGTTTCATAAGCAATAGCACGGTTGATTTCACCGAGCGTATTGTTCTGGCTATCGGCCACCTTGATTTTTACAAGGTAACCACGATCATTTTCAAATTGAGAAGCTGGAATTTTTAAATCGCCAGCCTGCATAGCATAGCTATCACCGGCAGCGAGGTTCTTGGTAAACTTGTAAGATCCAATCTTGTTTTCGAGATAGTAAACATCAGCATAGACTGTAATATCTTGAGTTGTGTCTGTTGTGTTTGTGAAATCAACAGACAGATTGACATCTTGGCCTGGTCTATAGCTGGCCTTATCACTTGATAAGTCCGTAATAGCATTGCCCGACCTAGAAGCTACAATGGAGCGGGTATTAACAACTTGAGCGCTGGAAGCACGGACGATGTTAGAACCTGACACCCTATTTTGACTATCTTGAGCTTGAACTAGATAGCTAGAAGCTGGGGCAGCTGTTTCAGCTGTCTCCGGAGGGGTCTGCTCTGCAGAATTTTGTAATTCTGTACTGGCCTCAGTAGTGATAGAAACTTGCTGAGGATTAGCTTCAAGACGCACATCAGCAGGAGGTTCTTTCACTGGCGGGGCCAGAGCTTGCGTCTGTTCTGCACCAACAGTCGAATTCGTTGATACATCTACAGAGGTGGAGGAGGTCTCTTCAGCAACTGACGGAAGATTGTTTACAGTATCTTCAGCATAAGCAGTTTGAACTGATAGGCAGAGTACCATCCCGAAGGCAAGTAGAAATAACATGCTGGGGAGAGTTAGCATTTTATTTTTCACAACCATATTCTCCTTCTAATAAAATTTAAGCAGCTTTTCATTGGGGATATTCCCTTTCAGAAAAACTCGCAGCTTATATTCTATTGAAAATTTATGAAAATACAACCCATATTCTTACAAAAAACATTTACATAAAAACCCCAAAACCGCACAATTTCTTTTGCTTATTTAAAACAAAAAAATAAGCAGAGTCCTTTTGACCTCTGCTTTTTTACATTTCCATAAAACTTAGGCATTTGCGATTATTTCTTTTTTGTTACAATTCTGAATCATTTTGTTGATTAAAATATTTCGATGATCAAATAATCGATATCATCAAATCTTTTCTTAGTGCCACATATCCTAACGATTTTTTGTATCTAAAATTATCGTAACAGGTCCGTCATTGATTAAACTAACTTTCATGTCTGCACCAAACTTACCCGTAACAACCGGAAGAGTTTGCGACAATATTTGGTTAAAATCTTGGTAAAGTTTTTGGGCAGTTTGTGGGTGTGCAGCTTCAGTAAAAGCCGGTCGATTTCCCTTTTTCGTATTTGCAAATAAGGTAAACTGCGATACTGAAAGAATCTGCCCCTTGATATCCTGAATGGATAAGTTCATTTTGCCATCAGTGTCTGAAAAAATACGCATATTCACAATTTTATGAGCAGCATAATCTAAATCTTCCTGACCATCTTCTGGCCCAATACCAACTAGCAATAGCAATCCCTGATCAATAGCAGATACAGTTTTATCGGCAATAACAACTTGTGCTTTTCTTACTCGCTGGATAACAATTTTCATAATACTTAGCTGACCTTTTTTCTGTTTCTTTTAGGGCTGTACCTTCCAAGCCTATTGAGGTAACATTAGCCATTTGTTCGTTTTACGGAATAAACATCTGGCACAATTTTAATCTTATCAACCACCGTTGTCAGGGCTGTCAGATTAGGAATTTGGAAGCTAATATGGATATTGGCAAATTTCATATCTTTAGTTGGTTGGGCATTGACTGTAGAAATACTTTTAGTTTGGTTTGAGACTATCTGAAGAACGTCATTAAGCAGACCGGAACGATTGAGGCCATAAATATCAATTTCTGCCAAATAGTCCCGACCGACCTTACTGCTTTCATCCCACTCGACCTCAATTAGGCGTTGCTCATAACCTTCTTGGCTCTTGATATTATGACAGTCCGCCCGATGAATAGCAACCCCTCGTCCCTTCGTAATATAGCCTTCTATTTCATCACCCGGAACAGGATTACAGCATTTGGCAATTCTCATCAAAAGACCTGATGACCCTTGGATAATGACCCCATTTTCGCTTTTAACCTTGAGCACGTCCTTGTTTTCATGCTTAACCTCACCGCCATTTATTAACTCATCCGCCTCGGCCTTAGCTTTGGCACGTTCTTCCTCACGGCGTTCCTTTTCGGTCAAACGATTGAAAACAGCAGCAGGGTTCATTTCTCCAAAGCCAATCGCGGCATAAAGGGCCTCTTCGCTACGAACACTTAAACGCGGTAAAATCTCTTCAATGTGCTTCTTATCTAGGTACTTATTGGCCACATACCCTTGTTCTTGAAAATAATCAACTAATAGTTCACGTCCCTTACTGATGGACATTTCCTTATCTTGATTTTTAAAAAACTGACGAATTTTATTACGGGCTTTGGTCGTTTTGACTAATTTAATCCAGTCACGGCTAGGACCGAATGAATTAGTGTTGGTGACAATTTCAACAACATCACCTGTTTTAAGCTTGGCTGTCAGCGGCACCATCCGTCCATTAACCTTAGCACCGACAGCTCTTTCTCCAACCTGAGTGTGGATAGCATAAGCAAAATCAATTGGTCCTGAATCCCTAGGTAATTCCTGTACATCACCAGATGGGGTAAAGACATAAATCCGCTCAGAGAAGATATCTTCTTTAACAGAGTCTACAAATTCTTGAGCATCACCATTGGAACCGGCTTGCAATTCAACCAAGTCTTGAATCCAGTTCATGCCAATAGCAGATTCTTTCGTATCAACCTTGCCTTTAATTCCCTTTTTATAGGCCCAGTGAGCAGCAACCCCATATTCCGCCACTTCATGCATTTCTTGGGTGCGAATTTGAATTTCAATCGGACCTTTGGGACCGTAAACGGTTGTATGGATAGATTGATAGCCATTAGATTTTGGATTGGCGATATAATCCTTGAAACGCCCAGGCATAGGGCGCCAAAGTTCATGAATATATCCCAGCATGGCATAAACATCACTCGGTGTATCCATGATACAGCGAATAGCAATTAGATCATAAATCTGGTCAAACCGTTTTTTCTTATCGCGCATTTTACGGTAAATAGAATAGATATGTTTAGGGCGACCGTAAATTTTGCCCTCTAGACCCTGCTCACTGGTGTAATCCTTAATCTTGTTGACAATCTCATCTACCAGAGTTTCACGTTCACGACGCTTTTCTTTCATCATGTGGGAAATTTTATAGAACTCTGCTTCATTAAGATACCTAAAGGCTAAATCTTCTAATTCCCATTTGATAGCGCTGATCCCTAAACGATGCGCCAGCGGAGCATAAATCTCCATGGTTTCACGGGATATACGTTTTTGTTTATCTGGCCGCAAATGTTTTAGGGTCCGCATATTGTGCAACCTATCGGCCAACTTTACCAATATAACCCGTATATCTTTGGACATTGCCATCAGCATTTTGCGGTGGTTTTCAGCTAATTGTTCTGCATGAGATTTATATTCAACCTTACCAAGTTTTGTGACCCCATCTACAATCTGACGAACATTTAGGCCAAATTCTTTTTCTAAATCATCAAGGCTGGCATCTGTATCTTCAACAACATCGTGCAGAAAACCACAAGCAACGGTTACAGAATCCAATTTTAGTCCTGCTAATATTCCTGCAACTTGAATTGGGTGAATGATATAGGGTTCTCCAGATTGTCTGCGCTGCTCCTTATGAGCCTCTGTCGCATAATTTAAGGCCTTCTGTACAAAGGCAACATCATCTGGGTTCATATAATTTTGGACTAAGTTGACAACTTCTCCACCTGATAAATTAGGTTTCTCTGCCATACACTTTCCCCTTACTAAAACTTGAACTAGTTGCCTTAATTTTAACACTTTTTATATAGGAAGAAAAGTTGCCAAATTTCAATTTTGGCCTATATAAAATTTCGAACTGCCAGTTGTTCAGAGTTCTACTCTATAAAGAGAAGAGAATTTAAACAATTCATGGGTTGAACGCAGGATTTTGAACTTTTTCAGCCATTCCCTTATCTACTTTTATAGTCGGTCCTTTTTAAATGATAAATAAAGCTTACCACAAATAGGTAAGCCATTAATAGTCTCAACTTTTTCTTATCTCTCCATCTCTAAGGCATAACTGACTGCACTCAAAGCGTATAGCGGGGCAGTTTCAGTCCGCATGATACGAGGACCAAGTCCAATCTTGATTCCACCTAGTTCTTCAAAGGCTGCAATTTCTGAAGGAGAAATGCCGCCTTCAGGACCAAAGATAAAGAGCAAATTCATACCTGCTTCAAGATTAGACAGCTCTCGCGCTAAAGCTGACAGTTTTCCTTGTTTAGCTGTTTCTTCATAAGCGATGAAGATCTTATCAAAAGCTGCGAATTGATCTAGAAAATCAGCCTTTTTTTCAAACAATTTGACTTCTGGTACACGATTGCGTTTAGATTGCTCGGCAGCTCCTAGGGCAATCTTATTTAATTTTTCCTCTTTTTTGGCTAATTTCCTACCATCCCATTTAACAACTGACCAGTCAGCAGGGTAAGCCCAGATGCAGTTAGCTCCAAGTTCTGTAGCCTTTTGTGTCACGAGATCCAGTTTATCCCCTTTGGGAAAACCAGAGGCTATCGTTACATGGATGGGTAATTCTACATTGTCCGCGAGTTCTTCTACCAACTCGAGCTGATGAATAGAGCTATCCACTACCCTAGCCAAGTGTTTCACACCATCTTCAAAAACCAAGACAAGCTCGTCACCATCCGCCAAACGCATTACCTGAAACATGTGCTTGATGGTCCCCTTATCTGTGATAGTAACAGGATTTATCGCTGATCCTTTTATAAAATACTGCTGCATCTAGCCTCCAATTACACCTGAGATTGCATTTGTTTTCTTGAATACCAAAGCATTCCACTCACCTTGGATTATCTGAGTTTCTAGGAAAAAGCCTGCGCTGTAGGCCGCTTCCAAAACTACCTCTAATTTATCCGTAATAATACCAGACATGATGAGATAGCCTTCATCCTCTAGCAGGCGGTAGGCATCATCAGTTAGGTGGACCAGGATATCCGCCAAGATATTGGCTACTACGACATTCGCTCGTTTTTCAACGCCTCGCAACAAATCACCTTCTCTTACACGAATATTTTCAGTCCCTGGATTGAGATTAATATTCTCCTGAGCCACGCGCACCGCTACATCGTCCAAATCATAGGCGTAAATCTCTTTAGCACCAAGGAGTGAGCTGGCAATAGAAAGGACACCAGAACCCGTTCCCACATCTAACACTGTTTCACCTCCCCGCAGAACTTGTTCTAAGGCGTAAAGGCTCATCTTAGTTGTTGGGTGGGTTCCTGTTCCAAAGGCCATCCCTGGATCCAGCTTGATGATTTTTTCATCAGCACGAGCATTATAGTCTGTCCAGCTAGGGACAATGGTTAAGTCACGGGTGATACGAGCTGGTTCGTAGTACTGTTTCCAGTTCTCTGCCCAGTCCTCTTCAGCTAGTTCCTGAGTGAAGAGCTCTACCTGACCTGTCTCTAGACCAAAGTCAGCAAGCTCTGCCAAACGCTGACTGACCTCTTTTTCGATGTCTGCCATATTGACAGTTTCGGGATAATAGGCCGTAATTTTGACAGTTTCAACCTGCTCAACCTCCGGAAATAGTTCACCATACTTACCGATCGGACCGAGATAGTCTGCACTGTCATCAATCGCTACTCCTTGGCTGCCTGATTCAACCAAAATATTGGAAGCTGCTTCTTCTGCTTCACGTTTGACTGTTATGGTTAGTTCTTGCCAGTTATTCATAAGCTAAAATACTACTCCTTTTTTCTATCTATTAGTATCTCGGATAAGGATAAAATTCCTTTTCTTTTAACTCTGCTCTGCCTTTTTCAAAAGCTATATCATCCCAGGCAATAGCAAATTCCTCTGCATCTTCATCGGCTAAAAAATCCATGAGACTACTAAGTCCGTCTGTTGCAGTATCATTGAGGAAGTCTGCAAAATAGGCAACAAACTCACGTGATAAGCCCTTTTTAGGCTCATAGGGAATGCTCACCAAGTAATCTTGCGCATCAAACTGTGATTTAGCTGGATTGTAAAAGAGAACATAGTCTTCAAAGACGATGTCTTCGCTGCTTTCTTCTCCCTTGTCATCAACTGTTGTAACACCAGCCGTATTCTGTGCCTCAAGCACAAAAGTTACTTCGATCGCATGATTCTTCTTATCCCAGTCCATGGCAAAGTCAAAATCAAAGCGCTTTTCCAACTCCTCCTCTAAAACTGATAAAAATCCATACTTAGCCATCAGCTGCTCCCTTTTTGCATTTTTTCCTATTATATCATTTTACAGAGAAGAAAAACGTCTATCGTTTGCATCTTTACATAGCGTTTTTATATGAAGTTGTTCTAAGTGCTTTTATGTTACAATAAAGTTAGTAAGGTCAAGGAGGGAGTCATGCCAGAAAATCTTGCACTTCGTATGCGTCCGACGAATATTGATCAGATTATCGGTCAGAACCACTTAGTTGGTGAAGGTAAGATCATCCGCCGGATGGTCGAAGCCAACATGTTGTCGTCCATGATTCTCTATGGTCCGCCTGGGATCGGCAAAACCTCGATTGCCAGCGCCATTGCAGGAACCAGTCAATATGCTTTTCGTACTTTTAACGCAACTACTGATACTAAAAAGCGCCTGCAGGAAATCGCTGAGGAGGCTAAATTTTCTGGTGGGCTTGTGCTCATGTTGGATGAGATTCACCGCCTAGACAAGACCAAACAGGATTTTCTTTTGCCTCTGTTAGAAAATGGGAATATTACTATGATTGGGGCAACTACGGAGAATCCCTTTTTCTCAGTGACACCAGCCATTCGCAGCAGGGTACAGATTTTTGAGCTAGAACCCTTGTCTAATAAGGATATCAAAGAAGCTATAGACTGGGCTATTTCTGATAAAGAGCGAGGCTTTGACTTTGAGATTCTGCTGGATGATGACGCCAGAAATTTTATCGCTACAGCGACTAACGGGGATCTACGTTCCGCTTTTAATTCTTTGGAACTGGCTGTCATGTCTACTCAGCCCGATGAGGTGGGAAAGCGCCACATCACTCTAGATACAGTTGAAAATAGTCTGCAGCGATCTTATATTACCATGGACAAAGATGGAGACGGCCACTATGATACCTTATCAGCCCTACAGAAGTCTATCCGTGGTTCTGACGTCGATGCCAGCCTCCACTATGCAGCTCGTTTGGTTGAAGCGGGCGATCTCCCCAGTCTGGCTCGGCGATTGATTGTCATTGCTTATGAGGATATCGGTCTGGCTAATCCTGAGGCTCAGGTTCATACTGTCACAGCCTTAGACGCTGCTCAAAAAATCGGTTTCCCTGAAGCCCGTATCTTAATTGCCAATATTGTCATTGACCTAGCACTCTCGCCCAAGTCCAACTCAGCTTACACGGCTATGGATGCCGCCTTAGCTGATTTACGGAAATCTGGCAATCTTCCGATTCCCCGTCATTTACGTGATGGACATTATGCTGGTAGTAAAGAATTAGGTAATGCTCAAGACTATCTTTATCCCCATGCTTACCCGGAAAAATGGGTTAAGCAGCAGTATTTACCTGATAAACTTTTGGGTGTTAATTATTTTCAAGCCAATGAGACGGGCAAATATGAACGGGCTCTTAGGGCAAATAAGGAAAGAATTGATAAACTTTCTGAGTAAACCGCCTAAATTTCATAAAAACTCGTGTTTACCTCTTGAAAAAATTTTCAAAAATGGTATTATAAGATCATAAAACTGCTGTGGTATACGAGTCCACATCACTGTGTTGACCGACTAAATCTTTGTATTTTGGGAAACATAAGTCTTTTTACAGTATGCAAGCCGTTTCACGCGGAAGCAGCTAAGTAAAAGCGAGTTGCCCACCTGCTTTATCTTGCGGGTTCAATACAAAACGTGGACCACCGGTACCAATACAGCTCTTCTCCTTCCTTAGCTCAGTTGGTAGAGCAGCGGACTCTTAATCCGTGGGTCGTAGGTTCGAGCCCTACAGGGAGGATAAACTTAAGGAGTAAAAGCCTATGTTTAATAGGTCTTTTTATTTGCTAGGAGTTTATGATGGGAAGAAAAAGATTATTTTTACTGCTGTGCCTCTTAGCAGCCTGTGCTGTTTTAGCAGCCTGTAGTTCTAAGAGACAGACCAACACTGACAAGTCAGTATCAACCTCCAATTCTGCTCAAAGTATAAATGACGGAAAAATCGGTGGCAAGAAAAATTTTAGCAGCAAGCGTCATCCAGAGGATTTACCAGAAGATGCGGGCTCTGCTAAGACAGATAAGATTTATGCCACTGACGGTAGTGAGATTTACTATGAGTCTTATGAATCAGGCTTTTCAGCCTCTACTCCAGAGTATAAGGGGTATACTAATGACAATGTCAAGGATATTTTAGGCGAACCTAATCGAACCATTACAAATAGATCTGATATGTCTTTAATATTACAAAAAGAGGAACAAGAACGCATTGTCAGTTTATTTAAGTCAGATAAAATTTCGCGTGAAGAGGCAAGGGCATTCTACGCTGCTGCAACTGATTATTCTCTCGATGATCTGAGTCATTATTATATTTATGAGTATAGTGATAAGAATATCATTCTCCTCTTTGCTAAGGGAAGTAATAAGCTGTCTTATATGACCCCAGATCCTGACTACGCTTATTGGCGTTAACCTAAGGCTGGGTGCTCGTCCAGTCTCTTTGTTTTGGAATAAACTCTTAACGCAGTTGTTGGGATAAAACTAAGCTGGCTAGGTCGGTCAATTTAGTTTTATCCCCAACATCCAAAGTCTGGGAAGGGATCGCTTCAGTTCATCATCTAAAAACTAGGACGTGGGATCAACCAAAATTTTCAATTTTTGGTTGATCCCACTCTTTTTTACTATCTTTTTTCTGAAAGTTCTCTCGCGATTTTCTGAATTTTTGGTATAATAAGGGCTAAATAAGAAAGGAATGGAGACACTTATGACTGCACAAAAGATGAGCGCACAAGAAATTATTGCCTACATTGGTAATGCTGAAAAAAAGACTAATGTTAAGGTGACTTTTGAGGGAGATTTGTCTGGGACTATTCCTGCCCAAGTAACCAAATTAGGAAATGTGCTCTTTGGCGATTGGCAGGCTATTGAGCCTTTACTTGTCAATCTGACTGAAAACAAAGATTATGTCGTTGAACAAGATGGCCGTAATTCTGCAGTCCCTCTGTTGGATAAACGCCATGTCAATGCTCGTATTGAACCCGGGGCTATTATCCGTGATCAAGTTACTATTGAGGATAACGCTGTTGTCATGATGGGGGCTGTCATTAACATTGGCGCTGAAATCGGAGCTGGTACGATGATTGATATGGGAGCTATTCTAGGTGGTCGTGCTACCGTTGGTAAAAACAGCCATATTGGAGCTGGTGCAGTTCTAGCTGGTGTGATTGAGCCTGCCAGTGCTGAGCCTGTTCGTATAGGCGACAATGTACTTGTCGGTGCCAATGCAGTCGTTATCGAGGGAGTTCAAGTTGGTAATGGTTCTGTTATTGCAGCTGGTGCTATTGTGACTCAAGATGTTCCAGAGAATGTTGTTGTTGCTGGTGTTCCTGCTCGTGTCATCAAAAAAATTGATGAGAAGACACAGCAAAAGACTGCCCTAGAAGACGCCTTGCGTAATCTCTAATTTCAATCAGCTTTATATCAGAGTGAGACGGGGTAATCAGCTGGAAAGCCACTCATTGTCTCACTCTATTTTATTAGGAGAAAAAGATAAATGACTTTAGACCTCATTAAAATTCGCCGTGACCTCCACCAAATTCCTGAAATTGGTCTGGACGAGTATGAAACACAAGCCTATCTCTTGGCTCGTATTGCTGAAATCAGCGCAGGTAAAGACTTTGTTTCCCAGCGAACTTGGCGGACTGGTGTTTTGGTTTTTCTGCAGGGGTGTAGCCCTGAAAAAACGGTCGGCTGGCGGACAGATATCGATGGTTTGCCTGTTCAGGAAGATACTGGTCTCGATTTTGCTAGCAAACACAAAGGACGGATGCATGCTTGCGGCCATGACATTCATATGACGACCGCACTTGGTCTACTTGATGCGCTTGTGCAGGTACAGCCTAAGCACAATGTTCTCTTCCTATTCCAGCCTGCAGAAGAAAATTTTGCTGGTGGTAAACTGATGTATGACGAGGATGCTTTTGGCGATTGGAAGCCCGATGAATTTTATGGTCTTCATGTCCGACCTGATTTGAAAGTCGGTGATATCGCTACGAATACTAGCACTTTATTTGCGGGGACCTGTGAAACCTTAGTAACCTTCAAGGGAACCGGCGGTCATGCTGCATTCCCCCATGAAGCTAATGATGCCTTGGTTGCTGCTGCTCACTTTATCACTCAAGTTCAGACTATTGTCAGTCGTAATGTAGATCCTATTGAAGGGGCTGTTGTAACCTTTGGATCCATGCATGCTGGAACTACCAACAATGTCATTGCAGAAGAGGCTAAACTCCATGGTACTATTCGTACCTTGACTCAGGAGATGAATCTTTTAACCCAAAAGCGGCTGAAAGAAATTGCTCAAGGAGTAGCTGCAGCTTTTAACTTAAAAGTGGAAGTCGAATTGATTCAGGGAGGCTATCTACCAGTCGAAAATGACCCCGAACTTGCTAAAGATTTAATGCGTTTCTTTGACCAGAAAACAGAGGCCAATCTTATTGATATCTTGCCAGCTATGACTGGAGAAGACTTCGGTTACCTCTTGCATAAAATTCCAGGTGCTATGTTCTGGTTGGGTATCGATTCGGCAGCTCCGCTCCACAGTCCTAAGATGAATCCCAAGGAAGAAGTTCTGGCTTTTGCTGTTAATACTATCTCTAAATTTTTGTTCTATCGTGCACATGTTCAGTAAAAAGGTAAAGACCTGCATTCTTCGGCAGGTCTTTAGTATTATTTTGTTCAAATGAGTATTCCCTAAGGCTGGTTTAGCCAAAAAATGGTAAGATACTAGTATGTTAAAATCTGAATTGCGCCGTAGCGTCCTTCTCTCTCTTAGGCAGCAGGACCGTGTTAAAAAAGCAGAAATAGACTCTTTTTTGTACCGAAAATTAATTAAAACACAAGAGTACCAAAAAGCACAAATCATTGCGACCTACTTGCCCTTTGACTTTGAATACGATACTCGTTTTCTGATTAGTCGGGCACAAGAAGACCGTAAAACCGTTTTAATCCCCAAAACCTACCCTAATAGTCGTATGATCTTTACGGAATACAACCCTAACAGCCTTAAAAAGACACATTTTGGGCTACTTGAACCCATTAATGGAGAAGCTATTGATAAAGAGCATATCGATCTTATCCATGTCCCAGGGGTAGCCTTTAATCCTCAAGGCTACCGTATTGGCTACGGTGCCGGTTTCTATGATCGCTATTTGAAGGATTTTCAAGGAGCAACTATTAGTACTATTTACCCTTGTCAAGAGGCAAACTTTTTGCCCGATAAACATGATATTCCTGTTAGAAAGGTATTAACCTATGCTAAAAGATTTTAAAAAATACCCTGCCACTTATATTTTACTTTCTGTCACAGTTTTAATTTTCCTAGCTATGAACATTATCTATTTTGGTAGGGCTACATCAAGCGCAGCTATCTATCGCTTTGGTGGTATGTATGGACAAGTTGTTCAGTATGATAACCGACAACTTTGGCGCCTAGTATCTCCTATTTTTGTTCACATTGGTTGGGAACACCTCATTATCAATGGTATTTCTTTATACTTTGTTGGTCGTATTGCCGAAGAACTTTGGGGAACAGTCAAATTTTTTATCCTTTATCTACTAGCAGGTATCATGGGAAATATAGCAACCCTCTTTTTCACCCCAGACGTACTAGCAGCAGGGGCTTCTACTTCACTCTTTGGTCTATTTGCAGCTATTGTCACTATCAGCTATATTGGCAGTAATGCTGTTCTCAAGCAGATTGGTAATCAGTTTCTCATCTTAATAGCCCTCAATTTGGTCTTCAATATTATGGATCTACTGTCTGGTCATCCAAGTATCAGTTTCGTCGGTCATCTAGGCGGAGCTTGGGGGGGCGCTCTGGTGGCGCTCTGGTTGCCTATGAACCGCTTTAAGTCTAATATCCCTAAGGGACTTAAGCTGTTGGCTCTATTTGCCTATTTATTTTTCGCATTTGGTATGCTTGGCTTGGCACTCTCGTAATTGTTTTTTCTATTCACTAAAGGGAAATTTGTCTATGAAATTTTTAATTCCACCGGCTAAAGAACTGCAGTCCAATTTCACATCAGCCCCGCATCAACTCCCACCTGTTAGCCTCCCTATTCTTGAGGTACTAGCTCAAGCGAGTGTTCCTGAGCTTGAAAAGATTTACGGTGTTAAAACTCAATCCGCTCAAATTGAAGCACAACGTATTGCTGATCTGGAGCAAGGAACGGCATCTGGTTATCCCGCTTTAGAACTGTTCAATGGGCTTATGTATCGTAATATTGACAGAAACTTGACAGAAGCGCAACGACTCTTTACAAAAAAGCACGTCTACATTACTTCTGCTTTTTATGGTATTATTAGTGCTTTGGATCTCATTGCACCATATCGATTGGATTTCCAGTGTAAAGTTAAAATTGACACACAATCTCTTAAAAACTACTGGCGACCTATCTTTGATAATTTTTGCTCTGAGACTGATGAGATAATTGTTTCCTTGCTTTCTAATGAATTTGAGGCAGTCTTTTCACCAAGCTGTGCCAAAAATTTTATTAGAGTTACTTTTCATGAGGAACAGAACGGTCAGCTAAAAACACATTCAACGATTTCTAAAAAGGCTCGCGGCCGCTTTTTAAGTCAGGTTATCAAAAAACAAATTCAAGCGCTAGAGGATATTAAGAACCTTAGGGTTGATGGATTTGATTATCGATCTGATCTCTCTAATGAACAAAATCTTATATTTGTAAAACCTAATACATTTAAATAAACAAAACAAAAGCATAAAACTCAAAATAAAGTTTTATGCTTAACGTTTCCTTGTACGGTATTAGTCTCTTATATCCTTTATTTGATAGTGAAGCAATTGTACATGACTACTCTCAGGCGGGGCTAATATAATTTACCTAAGGTAATCTATATGAGATTGTCACGACTAACTTGCTCATAGGTTGCCTGCCCATCATTGAGTTTATCCCAAATTACAACCTCTTTCTTGGCTAGAGATTTTTTGACATCAATGATCCGCTGGTTAGAAGAGCCCCTGAATTGCAGCATCAGATTTTTCTTAGTGATATCAAAGCGACCATCTACTAAAATATCGACCAAATGTAATAATTCAAGTTTATCAGGTGTTTCTAGCATAAGCTCTTCCCAAGTGTAACCTGTCCATGACCAAATGTCCTTTTGGGGCAGCTCTTGGCGAATACGCTTAACTAAGGGTAAAAGAATACCTGTATTTAGGAAGGGTTCCCCGCCCAGCAGGGTCAGCCCTTGGACATAGGGCTGAGATAAATCAGCCATTATTTGCTCTTCCAATTCTTGAGTATAGGGGATACCAGCCTTGAAAGACCAAGTAGCTGCATTATAGCAGCCCTCACAATGAAACATGCAACCGCTGACATAGAGGGAATTACGTACGCCTTCTCCGTCAACAAAATTGAAGGCTTTATAATCAATGATACGTCCTTGGCTAAGCTCCTCTGATTTCCACTCCTGTGGTTTGGGATTATTCATCTTTTTTCTCCACTTCTATCCAATAGCGTTCAATTCCGCCTCTAATATCTTCTAGTTTTCCTCCATTAGCCAGCACAACTGCACGGCTAGCGGGATTGTTATCGTGACAGGTCACTAAAACTTGCTGTATATTTTTGACTTGACAGATATGTAAAGCCTTTGTCAACATAGTTTTTGCTATTCCCTTGTTACGCTGACTTGGTCTAACCCAATAACCAATATGACCACCTGCCTGACGTAAATAATCGTTAAGACGCAGGCGTAAATTGAGAAAACCAAGAGCTAAGCCATTATTTTCAGCAAAGGCTACAAATTGGATCGACGGAACCCACCCCTCAGGTAGGTTTAAGCCTAATTCCGCATCTTGATTCTGTAATAGCCAGTCTTCATAGTCAAAGTTTTCTGACGGTGCCGACCAAAAGCTGCTATCATGCGAACTGCCTTCTCTTTCAAATTCTTCTATCATATCCAGAATATTTGCTTTATCTCCTAACGACGGACGACGCAATTCCATAACCTTCTCCTTTTTTGTTTGGTAAGAAAGAGTCTGAGACAAAAGTCCAGACTCTTTAGTATTGTTCTAGATTTACGCAGTGATTGGCTTTCTGTAACTGGACATTTCTAGTTTTTAAGTGCCCCTTAAACAAGAAAGAAGCAGAGATCTGAGCCTTAAAATGGGAGAGTGAAGAAAATCAGAATTGTGATTTTATCACGATTTACTGATTGAGTCCCTCTCTCCTTTTTATATTATCTATTCTTTCCAATCCTAGTTTGTTTTAAGAGCTCTCGAACACGCGCTTTTTGATCATTTTGAATATACATTGACTGCTTTTCGTGATAGCGGTTAACTTGTGCCTTTCCCTTATCATCCAATTGATACTTTCCCATCCTACTACCTCTTATCTAACCAATATATTGTATTAATCGTTATTGACTATTTGCAGCCAATCCCTTCTCATGCAAATAATATCGAACCAATTCATCAACAATTTCGTCAGGATGATGTCGGCGAATGTGGTTGCGAGCATTATTGTGACGAGGAACATAGGCTGGGTCTCCGCTGAGAATATAACCGACAATCTGGTTAACAGGATCATAACCAATCTCACTTAAAGACTGAGATACTGTTATTAAATCATTGACCAACTCATTAGAGTCCTCATCTAAGTTAAAGAGAACTGTATCACCCACAAAATTTTTCTCTTCTGACATCCTTTCTCCTTCCGCTAAATTTTATCTCATTCTTTCCCAGGATTTTTTATAGTTGAACCATTCATATGCTTAACACGGGCTGAAATTTCCTTATGGCGCCCATTAACCATAGGACGTGCTTGAGGGTTGCCAAGATAACCACAAGTCCGTTTGACAACATCAACCGTTTTAGGGTCTGTATTTCCACAGTTGGGACACATAAAGCCACGTTCAGTCGGCGTAAAATCTCCCTCAAATCCGCATTCATAACATTTGTCAATCGGAGTATTAGTTCCTAGATAACCGACCTTATCATATGCGTAGTCCCACACAGCCTCAAGGGCCTTAGGATTTTGTTGCAAGACAGGATATTCACAATAGTGGATAAATCCACCACTAGCCCCTAGTTCAGGGTAATCCTTTTCAAAATCTAATTTTTCAAATGGTGTCGGATTCTTACGCACATCATAGTGGAAGGAGTTGGTGTAGTACTCCTTGTCCGTAATGTCCTTAACCTTGCCAAACTTCTCCGTATCTAAACGACAGAATCGGTCAGTTAGGCTCTCAGATGGTGTTGAATAGATAGAAAAATGGTAGTCATATTCATCTGACCAAGCTTCAACCATTTTCTTCATCTGGCGGATGATATCTTTTGTAAATCCCTTAGCCTCTGGATTGTTTTCCCATTCACCGCCATAGAAGACAGTAGCAACTTCGTAAAGACCAATATAGCCTAGAGAAACTGTTGCCCGACGATGTCTAAAGAGCGTATCAACATTGCCTGTTTTTGGCAGACGCTTACCAAAAGCCCCATATTGATAGAGGATAGGAGCATTAGCGGGACTAGCTTCCTTTACGCGTTCAACGCGATAGACTAGGGCATCCTTAGCAATTTGCATGCGTTCAGCAAAAAGTGACCAAAACTTCTCCTTATCACCATCGGATTCCATAGCGATACGTGGTAAATTAACTGTTACCACCCCAAGATTCATCCGTCCAGAGTTTACTTCCTGACCATTTTCATTTCTCCATCCCTGAAGGAAAGAGCGACATCCCATTGGTGCTTTAAAGGAACCCGTCAAATCAATAATCTTATCATAGGATAAAACATCTGGGTACATACGCTTGGTTGCACATTCTAAGGCTAACTGTTTTATATCGTAATTTGGAGTATTAGGCTCTAAATTAAGTCCACGCTTGAGCGTAAAAATTAATTTAGGGAAAATGGCTGTTCGGTGTTCACTTCCTAAACCCTTAATTCGGATCTCTAAGATGGCCTTTTGAATTTCCCGTTCAAACCACGATGTTCCCAAACCAAAACCCAAAGAGGTAAAAGGAGTCTGTCCATTCGAGGTAAAGAGTGTGTTAATCTCATACTCCAAAGACTGCATGGCATCATAGATGTCCTTTTTTGTTTTGGCACGCGCATAATCTTCCCACTTATCCTCAGCAACCCACTTTTTAGCATCAGCCAAGTGCTTTTGATAATTAAGTTCAGCGTAAGGGGCTAAAAATTCATCAATCCGATCAGCTGTACAACCGCCATATTGACTGGAAGTCACATTGGCAATAATTTGGGAGATCTGGGCAGTTGCTGTCTGAATTGATTTGGGACTTTCAACATCAGCATTACCAATTTTAAAGCCGTTAGCCAGCATCCCCTTAAAGTCAATCAGACAGCAGTTCGTCATAGGCGTGTAGGGGCTATAATCCAAATCGTGGAAATGGATATCTCCCTTTTGGTGAGCGTTAGCAACATGAGGTGGCAGCATTTTCAAGCCAATCGATTTCCCCACAATACCGGCGGTCAAATCACGCTGAGTATTAAAAACGTCACTGTCTTTATTAGCATTTTCATTGACCACAGTTTGATCTTTGTTAAGCAAGCGATCAATGGTGAAGTTGATGTCTGTCGCTTGTGAACGGGCGAAATCTCGTTTAGTACGGTAATTAATATATTCCTGCGCAATAGCATATTCATTAGCATTGAGCAATTCATGTTCAACGATACTTTGGATCTCATAAATTTTGACATCGGCTGTAAAACGATCGGCGATTTCTGCTACGATACGATCAGTAATACCCTTTAATTTCGTTTCCATCAAGGGAGACAGCTCTGAAACTTCTTGACTTGCCCGTAGTAAGGCCTGATAAATTTTATCACTGTCAAACTTTGTTCGACGGCCATCGCGTTTGATAACTGTAATTTCTGGATTTGTGATAACGAAGTTTTTTTCTAATGTGATCATTTTTCCACCTCGGTCTCCATTATAGCACAAGGCCAAAAAAAATCAATATGTTGTGGTGAGTTTTTTATTAAACCACAACATATTGATTTTGATAGCTGAAATTATTTTTTTTGATAAATCGTGAAATGACTGGCATCATCTAAGGATTTCTTATCGTAAGCCCCCTTAAGATTATGTAACACTTCTGACGGTAACTTTTCATCATTGTTAACAATAATATACTCAGCGCTGTCTTGAATCAGGTCATCGCTCAGTTTTTGGCTGTTGGCAGCATTAGCTATATTAACAGACGGTAGCGGAAATTGTGAAACCGACTGGCGAGCTGTCCCCAAATAAATTTTTGACGAGTGATCCCAGACATAGATCTGAGAGTCCTCACTTGTATTTTCCCTAAGATAATTAGCAATGCTACTGCGTTCGCGATTGAGTCCCAGGGAGGCGATTCCTAAGAAGATTGGTATACCTATCCCTACCACTATGACTAAGATGGGGAGCTGAAAATGCTTCCGAGCGAAGACCGCCCAGTAATTATCCTTGACCTCACGGCTGCGTTTACGCCGGTGGGCAGCATGGCTAGCCCGCCCCTCTTTTTTCCCATTTTCCATACCATCGTTAATTACCAAGGCTGTCAAAATCAGTCCAAAGGGTAGAGGTAACAGAAGTTGATAAAGGTAATAACTTTGTGAAAAAACTCCCATTAATAGAGTTAAAACTAGGGTAAGAAAAATAAGCCATTTAGGTATTTTGAATTTTGTTTCCTGGCTGCGGTGCCCAAAGAAACCAAACAGTCCCAAGAGTAGACCAGAAGCTGCTGCTATTAAAATTTGGTAGGGAAGGGTAATGAGCAAGGATTCCTTAGCAATAGCAAAGACAGTAAAATTATAGGTGAGGGCCTGATTGATATAATCCTCTAAATTTCCCATATTAAAGACAAAGTAGCCAACCGTATAATAAACCACAATAGCACCAAAAATCATGCACAAAAGCTGATAAAAGCCTCTGGCAAAGTGACGTTGGCTAAAATTATAGAGACCGATAGCTACGAAAGACAGGATCCAGAAGATGAGACTACGGGGTTCCAACAAGGCAGCGAGGGTCCCAAAAAATCCATAAATCACAAAGGCCTCATCATTGATATAGCCTGTAAAATACTTAGTCAAAAACCATAAAGCATTCAAGATGAAAGGGAAGGCCCATTGGATAGGGTAAAGATTGCCAAAACCGAATCCGAGATTGAGTAGATAAAAGACAAGGGTAAAGGTCATACCCATCCCAGACTTATCAGTCAAGAAACTAATAATTTTATAGAGGTAAATTCCTGACATATAAAAAGCCAAAAATTCTACCAACATCAACCACAGGCTAGATCCTAAAAGATAGCTGAGCGCAATAATTCCGTAAAAAAGGAAACCACCTGTCGCAAAAATATCTTGATAAGGAACATGTCCTTGGCTCATGATCTGTCCTGTATATAGGTTAGTGGTTTGGGCAGCATTCCCAAAGTCTGTCAGTAGAGGGTTGGCCACCGAGGTCAGAGCTAAAACCAAACTAAACAGAAGAATATAAAATCTGTGTGAGCCGTCTACCTCAACTTTATGAAAGGATGATTCTTCATGCGGTGTTTTTTCCTCAACTCCCTCGGACTCACTCTTCCTGCGGCTGTATGTTGGAAGTTCTTCATCTTGTCTATAATCTGCCATCCGTTCTCCTCATTAAAATGATAAAGCTGATACGCTTGGTTTGTTAGATTTTTCTGTTTACATTATCCTCTCTAGTATATCAGAATTTAGTCTTTAGTCAATTTTCTAAGGATTATGCTATAGGTCAGAATCTCCTTGAAGCGGTGATGGGAACGTCTTAGGTAGCTCTCTAAAAATTCCTGTTCTTCGGGTGATAAATTTTCTTTCTTCATAAATAGAATCCTCTATCTATTTATTCGAAAAAGTCAAAGATATCTCTTATTAGGCTACATTAGAGTTTAGTTTAGCAAGACCCAAATAAAAAGAGCTGGAATGATGAAACCTGCTCCTCTACATTCTATTCTTCATCTAAAAAGCTGTTAAAGACTTCTTCTATCATGTCCCACTCAGCATTAGAGTCTTCCGGTATTGGCTGTAAATCTCCTTCTGTACCATCCTCATTCTCCGTGAACGAGTAAGCCTGAATTTCGATTTCTCCGTTATCGTCTTCCTGAGCGCCAGCTGGCACCAGCAATACATAGTTTTTGCCAAATTCTTCACGACCGTCAATAGTCAAAAGAATTTCAAATAAGGTCTCGTTTCCTTGCTCATCAACAAGGGTAATCACTTCATGATCATGGTTGTGTTCGTGTGCCATAATTCTTCTCTCCTCTTTATATAACTCCAAAAGTCCAGCTATTCCCAAATCAGAACTTGTATTGAAATGGCTTAACTTCAGAGATAACTTGCTAAAATAAACGATCTAAATAATTTTGCAAAATCAGCTGAGCGGCTAACTTATCAATAACTTTCTTACGCTTACCGCGGCTAACATCAGCCTGCTCTACCAACATACGCTCAGCTTGGACAGTCGTCAGTCGTTCGTCCTGATAATCAACAGGCAACTGAAAGAGCTCGGAGATTTTTTCCCCATAATTTCGGCTAGCTTCCACACGTGGGCCGCTAGTATTGTTCATATTTTTAGGCAAGCCGACAACAAATTTCTCGACCCTATATTCCTTAATCAACTCACCTAAACGTTCAAAGCCAAATTCTTCTCTCTCTTCGTTTATCTGAATAATCTCAAGGCCTTGGGCTGTAAAACCAAGTGGATCACTAATCGCGACACCAACCGTTTTCGAGCCTACATCTAGTCCCATTATCCTCATTAAACGTCGATTCCATTTCCTTTAAGATAAAAGCGAACGAGCTCCTCGACAATTTCATCACGTTCATATTTGCGAATCTTATTACGAGCGTCATTATAACGAGGCACATAGGCAGGATCCCCACTTAATACGTAGCCAACGATTTGGTTAATCGGATTGTATCCTTTATCATTAAGTGAGCGATAGACAGCGGTCAAGGTATCACTAATTTCCTGCTTATTTCCATCATCTAAATTGAAACGAACGGTTTCATCTGTAAATCCCATACTTGCACCTTCTTTCTGAATGCCAACAACTTCCTGTTATTATACCTTATTTTCCTTATCTTTTCAATGAAAAGTCACTCTTTAAGCAGGGTCTACCTTGGTAGCACCGCGCTGGGCTAAATACAAGATGTACTCCAATGGTGTATTCTCTTTTGTTACATCAAGAAAGAAGCCCACATCGTCGAGAGAGTCACTATCAATACTTTTCATATCGATATTAATATTAGCTTTTAGCTCATAATTATTTGTAATATCCAAGTTTACTGTTACACCTTTGGTATTTTTTAACTCTTGGATCGTGCTAGTTTTCTCCCATTCAGGAAGCACAGCACCCTTGACCTCATTCATATCCCTTCCTTGAGCCGCTTGCTTGATGTCTTCAGGCATAGGTTGTAAAACAGTGATCTTGATAGCTTTATACTCATCCCCATCATAATCAACAGTTTCAGTAACTGTTAGTTGTCCATCACTATCTGACACTTTAAACTGCATAGCCTTGGTTCCAGAAACTTTTTTTACCTTCTGAGAAGCTGAGCTCTTTTTAGCTGTCTTACCAATTGTATCAGAGTTCGAAGATGATTTCTCAGTAAGACTGTTTGAGCAGGCCGCCAAGCTTAAAACCAAAACTAGGGCTGTTAATGTCATATAAATTTTTCTTTTCATTTTTTCTCCTTATCTAAAGCACTAACATTAGTATTATAGCGTACTTTAAGGCAAAAAAGAAGGGCGATTGCCCTCCTTTTCGATATTTTATTACAAGACAGCCCGCATGCGCGCCTGATTATTTTCAACCTCACGAATAGCACGCGGCAAGAAGGCGCGTATATCATCCTCCTTGTAACCAACTTGCAAACGCTTATCGTCAATTAAAATCGGACTTTTCAAAATACGTGGATTTTCTTGAATCAAATCAACCACCTGACTAAGGCTTAGCTCATCGATATCAAAATCGAGCGCTCTAGCATAGCGATTTTTAGATGAGACAATACTCTCAACTCCATCTTCCGTCTTGGACAAGATATTGAGAATTTCCTCTTTTGTTAATCCCTCTTTTCCGAGATTTTGTTCCTTGTATGGTAATTGGTGGTTATTTAACCAAGTTTTTGCTTTTTTACAGCTAGTACAGCTAGAAATTGTATAAATCTTAATCATGTCACTTCTCTCTTTCTATCACATGATAGTTACATTCTAGCACAGATATCCTAAACTGAACATAGGTCTTGCGACCTATTTTCAAATTGTCAACTAAAAAACTTCATTTTTTAATATTTTAAGCATTTGTTAAGGCGTTCGTCATATTTCAAGATATAATAGCACATAAAAGAAGCTGACCAATAAAAGCCAGCTTCTTGTTCCAATTACTTAATTCTTAAACATTATTCTTCGATTTCAATCGTATCTAGATCTAAGGATAGGTCCTCTGACTGATCTTTAGCCTCTTCCTGTTGAGGGGAGGCGGCAGTTTCTGCTTCGTCAGTATCGATCAGACCATATTTAATGCGGACCTGGCGGTCAATTTCCTCAAAAATTTCTGGATTATCTGCCAGATATTTTTTAGCATTTTCTGAACCTTGGCCAATCTTTTCACCATTATAAGAGTACCAAGCGCCAGATTTCTGGATGATATCCATATCCGTAGCAATCTTAACTAACTCGCCGGTTCGAGAAATCCCTTCGCCATACATAATTTCAACTTCCGCAACTTTGAATGGTGGGGCAACCTTATTTTTAACTACCTTAATCTTCGTTTCTTTACCAATACTGCTGTCCTTTTGTTCACCTGTTCCTTTAATTTGTGTATTACCGCGAACATCTAAACGGACAGAAGAGTAGAATTTGAGGGCACGGCCACCTGGTGTGGTTTCTGGATTACCAAACATGACACCGACTTTCTCACGGAGTTGGTTGATAAAGATGGCAATGGTTTTAGTCTTATTGATAGAAGCCGATAGCTTGCGCATAGCCTGACTCATCATACGAGCTTGCAGACCAACGTGGCTGTCACCGATATCACCATCAATTTCTGCACGCGGTACCAAGGCTGCGACAGAGTCTACTACAACCAAATCAACGGCCCCAGAATCAATCAGCTTACCTGCAATCTCTAAACCTTGTTCGCCAGAATCGGGCTGGGATAAGAGCAACTCATCGATATTAACTCCCAGAGCCGCGGCATAGCTGGGATCAAGGGCATGCTCAGCATCGATAAAAGCGGCAATTCCACCTTCTTTTTGAGCCTGAGCCACAGCATGAAGAGCTACGGTTGTCTTACCTGAGGATTCAGGACCATAGATTTCAATGATACGGCCTTTAGGATAACCGCCCGCTCCTAGGGCAATATCCAAGGCTAGGCTGCCAGAACTCATTACTTGAACCTTTTGCTCTGCTCGCTCACCTAGCTTCATAATCGCGCCTTTACCAAAATCTTTTTCAATATTTTTTAAGGCATCGTCTAAGGCCTTTTTGCGCTCATCACCGAATTTTTTAGTAACTTCTTCTGATTTCTTTGTTTTTTTCGCCAATTCTTTTCTCCTATTTTTCTAGTTAGCATTAGTTATTATACTAAATTTCCATCATTTAATAAAGCGTTTCGTACAAGATTAAAAGCGTGTAAAACTGCGATCTCGCGGACATCTGAGCGAGAGCGACCGCTGATTTTTAACTGACGCGATATAATTCCTTGTTGAGTAGATAAGCCGATAAAAACAGTACCCGCTGGATGGCCTTCTAGGCTGTCAGGACCTGCGACCCCAGTCAAAGAAACAGCAATATCTGCACCTGTTTGCCGACGAGCTCCCTGTGCCATCTGCTCAGCCGTAAAGGCGCTGACAACACCATGGGTTCGCAATTCAGATAAGGATAAGTCCAACATTCTAGCCTTTTCTTCTATACTATAGGTGATAAAACCACCATTGAAAACACTAGAGACCCCCGAAAATTCTGCTAAGGTCGATTGGAAGAGACCCGCGGTCAGGCTTTCAGCCGCTGTAATTGTCTTCCCCTTAGACCTGAGCAATTCAAAAACGACTTCAGGGAGTGAATTATCATCTCCATAGCCGTAAAAGTAGCTGGAAAGGGAGCGATTTTCCAAAGAGGTTGCCTTCAACAGCTGGCTTTCGAGAGCTTCTAGCTTTTGATCAGCTTCAGATTGTGTTTTAGCTTTGGTAGACAGACGAAGTGTAACTTCACCTGTTTTAGCATAGGGAGCTAGGGTAGGGTCCGTTTGATTTTTGATGAAATCATCAAGGACTGTAACCAGTTGACTCTCTCCAATACCAAAAAATCGGAGTACACGCGAAAAAAGCTGCTGGTGATCTTTATTGAGCAAGGGGATAAGCTGTTCCTGCACCATAGGCTTAAGCTCGCTCGGCGGGCCAGGTAGAACAATATATGTGGCTGCTTCCGCTTCTAACATCCCTCCTACAGCTAGGCCTGTCCTATTTTGCAAGGGATAGGATCCTTCAATAATCTGGGCCTGCCGCTCATTATTGGACGTCTGCAAAACTGCAGGGCGGGCAGCAAAAAAAGTATTAATCTTTTGTTTCGCTGTTTCATCAAAAATTAGGTCTCGCTTAAGAAATTTGGCTAAGGTTTGTTTGGTTAAATCATCTTCAGTAGGCCCCAGGCCGCCGCAAAGCACAACCATATCGTTGCGCTGGCTGGCCAAATCAATAACTGATAAAAGTCGCTCTTCATTATCACCGACAGCTGTCTGAAAATAAACATCAATTCCCAACTCTGCAAATTTTTCCGATAAAAATTGAGCATTGGTGTTGACAATCTGACCCGTTAAAATCTCCGTTCCGACCGCAATAATTTCTGCTTTCATGATGTCACCCACTTATCTATTCGTAAATTCATTTTAATTTTAACAAAAAAAACAGACCAGCGGGCTCTTTTTTCACGGGTTTAAAAATAGGTGAATGATACAGGGAGTTTTCAATTGTCAGACGGGCTGCCGAAAACAGGAAATAGGTCAACAAATAACTCACTTTGTCAATCTAGCCATTATTATATTTCTCGATACCAGCGAGGCTACATGAAACTCTTTTCGCCTGTAAAGCAAGAAGAACCTCAGTCAGTACATTACTTTTGTAGTGATTCTATCAGGAGTTGCATAAAATATCACAACTTGTATTGATTGATTTTACAGTTAACTCTTGACTTTAGCCTTTGAAAACTGTATTATTTCCATATTACAAAATAGGAGATTTTATATGAGTTCATTAGAATTGCAAAATATTCATAAATCCTACTACCTTGGCAGAGAGGAATTCCCTGTCTTAAAAGGGATCAACCTTTCCTTTGATCAGGGAGATTTTATCAGCATATTAGGAGAATCTGGAGGGGGAAAAACCACCTTGATGAATATTATTGGAGGGCTGGATCGCAAATATTCTGGAGAGGTCCTGGTCAATGGCGAGCGTCAAAAGGACAAGCGCGAGAAAGCTATGGATGAGTATCGCCGTCAGACAATTGGCTTTATTTTTCAATCCTTCAATCTAGTGAATTACCTCAATGTTCTGGATAATGTTCTTACTAGCTTAAAAATGACAAAACTGTCTCATAAAGAACAGCTGGCACATGCTGAAAAACTTTTGAAGCAGGTTGGTCTTTACGAACATCGCAAGAAAAAGCCAGCTCAACTCTCTGGAGGACAAAAACAAAGAGTCGCTATCGCACGCGCGCTCGCCAGCAACCCTGAAATAATTATTGCTGATGAGCCGACAGGAGCTTTGGATAGCAAGAATACCAAGGAAGTTCTGGCTATTTTGCAAGATATTGCCAAGTCAGGAAAAACAGTTATCGTCGTCACCCACTCACAAGAAGTAGCTAATGCAGGGACACGTATTGTCTCGCTGACTGACGGACAGGTTACAGACGACCAACGCTTACGAGAGCCTTTTTCAACGCAGAAAGAGCAGGCAGAACTGGAGTCTAAAGCACTAACAAGAACTGCCAGCTGGAAGATGGCTTGGGCACATTTTAAAAATGCTTGGAAGCAAAATTTGATTATTACTATCGGAATGGCGATCGGACTTTTTTCAGTCATGTTCTTCCTCGGTTTAGGGAATGGAGCCAGAAATTACATGGATAGTTTTATCGGTGATATTGCTAATCCCAAGGCCTTCCAAGTAACGCTAAAGGACGTAGATGCTGCTACTAGTACAGGAGTGAGCGCGGCTGATAAGAAAAAAATAAGTAAGGTAGATCATGTTACAAAGACTGAGTACGGCTACTATGCCGCTACCTTCAGCCTATCTTATCAAGGTAAGACGGTACAATCTAACATCTTACAGAGCGCTAATGCTACTATCCCTGAAGAGACTCTTTCTAACAAAAAGATGCCTAAGGGGAATGAAATCGTCATTGATAAGGCTTATGCTAAGAAAAACATCAATAAAGATACTAAAAAAGCCATTGGTAAAACCGTTACTTTGAGCATCACAGCTCTAGGAGAGAACAAACAGCCCGTCACTATCACCAAGGATTATAAAGTAGTTGGTACCTCAGATCAAATGACTGTTGTCTCCTATCACAGTTTAAAAGAAGCAGCTGCTAAACAAAAGGCCCAACTCAATCCTAACTTTATAACAGCCAGCGTGGATGACCTCAATCATACTAAAGCTGCTCAAAATACAATCAAGGGGATGAAAAAAGATGGTAAAGCTCTTTACGGTATCACTGGCATCGGTGAGACCCTTGATTCTATCCGAGAAATCACCTACATTGTCGGTGTCGTCCTTGCTTTGATTGCCGGTATCTCACTTCTAGTTAGCATTCTCATGATTGTAGCGACAACTTATATGAGTGTGACTGAACGTACCAAGGAAATCGGTGTGCTGCGAGCTATGGGAGCTAGACGTAAGGACATTCGGCGACTCTTTGTTAATGAAAGCCTGCTTCTGGGACTCTCAGCTAATATTCTTGCTATTGTGACGGCACTCTTAATACAAACTTTGGTCAATAAACTCGTCTACTCAACTATTAAATTTGACATTATTCAGGTTTCTTTGACTACTACTATTGGAACCGTCAGCATCGGTTTGCTTATTGCTCTTATTGCTAGCTTGGCACCGTCGGGTAAGGCAGCTCGCCTCAACCCTATTGATGCACTTGCTTCAGAATAGAAAATGGGATAGAAATCAATAATTCGAAGAATTTGATTTCGTTGTCCCACCTCCGCACAGCTCCAAAGATCCGGTGGATCTTTGGAGGTTGGTGATAAGATGAACATCGTTCGTCACATTAGATAACCTCCAACAGTTCCCCAAACTGTGGGAGCTATCACTTGGGTGGTAGTTAAACAGTCCACTGGACTGTTTAAGGGGGCGCCTAAAGATAGGAAAGCACCCCAAGATAAGGATATCTGACTAACTACTGCGTCAAACTGTCATAATTCAAATAATTACGGAGGCAGGTCTTTTGTCCCAGTCCCTTTCTACGAGCTGAAAAAATGATGAACGAGTAGCAAGTCTGGTGAAGTGTTTTACCCCGATCCTTGAAATTAAAAAGCTAGGCGGGTAAACCTGCTTGATCTTAGGAGAGGCTGCAAAAAACAAACTGCACTATAAACTGTAGCCATAGACCTTATAAAAGCACCGCCTGAGCGGTGCTTCAGACCGAAGACAAACTTCTTTTTGGGAGTTTGTCTTTTTTTAAAAATTCTCTAGAAAAATATGGCCTGAGGTGACAATAACTAAGGTATTTACTTGAATTTGGTCAAAATAAAAAGGCCTTC